>NZ_JBSFRU010000278.1:0-8942 GCF_053589395.1 Nocardia sp. NPDC003345 | reverse complement strand
CAGCAGACGCTTAGAGGGCCGAACCCCGCGCGGCGAAGCCGCGCCAATAAACACAGAACCTTGACGGGTGAGGTCACCTTCTCACCTCCGCGGGCAAGGTCACGTTCCTACCTCCGCGGGCGGGGTCACCTTCTCACCTTCGCGAGCAAGGTCACGTTCCCACCTTCGCGGGCAAGGTCACGTTCCCACCTCCGCGAGCAAGGTCACCTTTCCACCTTCGCGAGCAAGGTCACGTTCCCACCTTCGCGAGCAAGGTCACGTTCCCACCTCCGCGGGCGGGGCCACTTTCTCACCTTCGCGAGCAAGGTCACCTTCCCACCTTCGCGAGCAAGGTCACGTTCCCACCTCCGCGGGCGGGGCCACCTTCCCACCACGGCGAGCGGGATCGCTTCCCGGGGCGAGGTCACCTTCCCACCTCCGCGGGGCGAGGTCACCTCCCCACCCCCGCGAGCAAGCCCACCCCACCCCACCGGGTGACCTCACCGTCAAGCGACGATATTCACCAACCGCCCCGGAACCACGATCAGTTTGCGAGGCGATTTCCCGTTCAGCAGCGCCGCGATCTTCTCGTCGGCCAGGGCCGCGGTCTCGATCGCGGCCTGGTCGGCTTCCGGGTCCACCTGGATCCGGCTGCGGACCTTGCCATTGACCTGGATCGGGTATTCCACCGTCTCCGCGGTCAGCAGCGCGGGATCGGCCACCGGGAAGGGCCCGTGCGCCAGTGAGGTGCCGTGACCCAGCCGTTCCCACAGTTCCTCGGTCATATGCGGGGCCAGCGGGGCCAGCATCAGGATCACCGGTTCCACCGCTGAACGCGGCGCGCCCTGGGGGTAGGCCTTGGTCAGGTGGTTGGTCAGCTCGATCAGTTTGGCGCCGGCGGTGTTGTCGCGCATCGCCGCCAGGTCTTCGTCCACGCCCGCGATGGTGCGGTGCAGCAGCCGCAGGGTTTCGTCGGCGGGGTTCTCCTCGGTGACCCGGGTCGCGCCCGTTTCCTCGTCCACCACCAGACGCCACACCCGCTGCAGGAACCGGTGCGCGCCGATGACGTCCTTGGTCGCCCAGGGCCGGGAGGTGTCCAGCGGGCCCATCGACATCTCGTAGAACCGGAAGGTGTCGGCGCCGTACAGATCGCAGATCGCGTCGGGGGCGATCGCGTTCTTCAGTGATTTGCCGATCTTGCCGTACTCCTGGTTCACCTCGACCTCGGTGCCCGAGGCGTCGGTCCAGAAGAACTTCCCGTCCCGTTCGACGACCTCCGCGGCCGGGACGTAGGCCCCGCGCGGGTCGGTGTAGGCGAAGGCCTGGATGTAGCCCTGGTTGAACAGGCGGCGGTACGGTTCGCTGCTGCTGACCTCACCCAGGTCGAACAGCACCTTCTGCCAGAAGCGCGCGTACAGCAGATGCAGTACCGCGTGCTCGACACCGCCGACGTACAGATCCACACCGCCCGGATCGGCGGCGCCGTGCTCGGCCGGGCGCGGACCCAGCCAGTAGTTCTCGTTCTGCTTCGCGCAGAACTCCTCGGAGTTGGTGGGGTCGGCGTAGCGCAGCTGATACCAGGAGCTGCCCGCCCAGTTGGGCATCACATTGGTATCGCGGCGGTATTTGCGCGGGCCGTCACCCAGATCCAGCTCCACCTCCACCCAGTCGGTGGCCTTGGCCAGCGGCGGCGACGGCTCGGATCCGGCGTCGTCGGGGTCGAAGGTGACGGGTGCGAAATCGTCCAGTTCGGGCAGTCGCACCGGCAGCATCGACTCCGGCAGCGCATGCGGCGCGCCCGCCTCGTCGTAGACGATCGGGAAGGGTTCGCCCCAGTACCGCTGGCGAGCGAACAGCCAGTCGCGCAGTTTGTACTGCACCGTGCCGGCGCCCCGGCCGTCGGCTTCCAGGCGGGCGATCACCGCTGCCTTCGCCTCGGTGATCTCCAGGCCGTCCAGGTAGTCGGAGTTCATGGCCGGGCCGTCGCCGGTGTAGGCCTCGCCGTCGAAATCGGCGGGCGGTCGCACGGTCCGGATGATCGGCAGCCCGAACGCTGTCGCGAAATCCCAGTCCCGCTGATCCTGGCCGGGCACCGCCATGATCGCGCCGGTGCCGTAACCGCTCAGCACGTAGTCGGCGATGAAGATCGGGATCTGTGACCCGTTCACCGGATTGGTGGCGTAGGCACCCAGGAAGACGCCCGTCTTCTCCTTGTTCTCCTGCCGCTCCAGATCCGATTTGGCGGCGACGGCGCCGCGGTAGGCGGCGACCGCCGCGACCGGATCGGCCGCACCGCCGGTCCACCGTTCGTCCACACCCGCCGGCCATGCGGCCGCGGTCAGTTCGGCGACCTTCTCGTGCTCGGGCGCCAAGACCATGTAGGTGGCGCCGAACAGGGTGTCGGGCCGGGTGGTGAACACCTCCACATCACCGGCGGGTGTGGCGAACTCGACCCGCGCGCCCCGGGACCGCCCGATCCAGTTGCGCTGCATGGCCTTCACGTTCTCCGGCCAGTCCACATGGTCCAGATCGTCGATCAGCCGGTCGGAATAGGCGGTGATCCGCATCATCCACTGCCACAGCCGCTTCCGGAACACCGGGAAATTACCGCGCTCACTGCGGCCGTCGGCGGTGACCTCCTCATTGGACAGCACCGTGCCCAGACCCGGGCACCAGTTCACCATCGAATCGGTTTGATAAACCAGGCGATAGGAATCGATCAGCGCCGCCCGCTCGGCCGGCGCCAGATCCGCCCAGTCCCCGCCACCGGGCACGGCCCGCGATCCCGACGCGAACTGACGCTCCAGCTCCGCGATCGGCCGGGCCCGGTCGGCCTCCTGGTCGTACCAGGCGTTGTAGATACGCAGGAAGATCCACTGCGTCCACTTGTAGTACTCGGGATCGGTGGTCGCGAACGAACGCCGCCGGTCGTGCCCCAGCCCCAGCCGGTCCAGCTGCCGCTGCATGGTCGCGATATTGGATTCGGTGGTGTCGCGGGGATGCGCGCCGGTCTGCACCGCGTACTGCTCGGCGGGCAGGCCGAACGCGTCGTAACCCAGCGCGTGCAGCACATTGCGCCCGTGCATCCGGTGATACCGGGCGAACACATCGGTGGCGATATAACCCAGCGGATGCCCCACATGCAGTCCCGCGCCCGACGGGTAGGGGAACATGTCCTGCACGAACAGTTTGTCGGCCGGAACCTCACCCGCCAGCGGACCCACGGGGTTCGGCGCGTGGAAGGTCCCGCGCTCGTTCCACCGCTGCTGCCACCGGCCCTCGATCTCCCCGGCGAGCGCGGCGGTATACCGATGGGCGGGCGTATCGTCGGCCCGGCCCGGGGTTGCGCCATTGTCTACCGAGCTCTGCCCGGCGGTCTCGGTTGCGCGGGAGTCCTGCACGGTCCTGCCTTCTCTAGCTGCTGATGGGGGGAGTTCCGTCGACCAACAGCGTAAGTCGTGGCCCCTGACAAGCCCAAAAAGGGCTGTGCTGTGGTTTTTGGCGCGGCTTCGCCGCGCGGGGTTCGGCCCCCTTGGCGCCTGCTGTCAGCCCTCGAGACTCGCGGCTTCGCCGCATGCGCTTCGAGGGCTGACAGCAGGCGCGGGCCGAACCCTTTGGGGGCCTCGCTGGACTCGGCGCCGGGGAGGGGGACGACATCGCCGGACGGGCCGATGCGGGTGTGGTCCGGGTGGTGTGGTGGGGTGTCGATCGCCACCCCGGGCGCCGGACTCGGGCGGTGGGCACTATTCTGACCTGGTGTTTGTCGTTGCGATTCTGCTGTTCGTCCTGGCTGCGGTAGCCCTGGTCACGGGTGTGCTCGGCATGATCGGGCGGCTGCCCGGTAACCGGTATGTCGGGGTGACCACCGAGGCGGCGTTGCGCGACGAGAAGGCGTTCCGGGCCGCCAACCGGGTGGCCGCTCCCACCTCGATCGTTTCCGCCGTGCTGTTGTTCGCCGGTGGGCTGGTGGTGCTGGCGGCGGGTGGTTTCACCGCGGTGCTGGTGGCGGTGGGTGTGCTGGTCATCGCCCTGTTCACGCTGGGCGCGGGGGCCAACGCGGGGGCGCGGGCGGCGGAGGCCATCGCGCCGGCTCCGGAGCCCGCGGGCTGCGGCGGGTCGTGCGGCGGGTGTTCGCTGAAGGACACCTGCGCTCCGGCGGCGGGCTGAGGTCAGCCCAGCCAGTCCAGTACCGACGCCGCCGTCCACGACTGCTGCATACTGCCCAGCGGTTCGCCGGTGAACGGTTCGTAGTATTCCGCGAAGCTGCCGTCGCTGGCCTGCCGCAGCGCTTCGGCGCGCAGCATGAAGGAGCGTTCCGCCCAGCCGCGGTGGGCGAAGACCCAGGAGAACAGCCAGCTCATCACCGGCCATACCGGCCCGCGCCAGTATTCGCGGGGGCGGAAATCCTTCGATACCGGCGAGGTGGAAGGCGGCAACGCGTAGCGCAGGTCGGGGTGTCCGCAGAAGCGGGGCCCCTCGAAGATCCGCAGCAGGTTGCGTTCGGTGGCCCGGGGCAGACCGCCACTGACCAGCGGCGCGAACATCGCCAGTGTTTCGGTGTTGATCCAGCGCTGGGCCCGCGTGTCGTAGTCGCGGGCGGCGCCGGTGCGGGCGTCGGTGGTCGCGATGACACCGGCACGGAACCGCTCGGCCCAGCCGAACAGTTCCCGGGTGTCGGCCTTGGGCTGGTGGTATTCCTCGCCGATCTGCCCCAGGACTTCGCAGGCCATGGCGAAGATGGCGGTGACGAACACATCCTCGACCGCGAATCCCATCACGGCGCTCAGTTCGGCGTCGTCGTAGCGGGCGCGCCGCATCTGTTCGACCAGCCACAGGTACCGGTCGTATTCGCGGTCGGTGGGGCGCTGCGAGGGATCGTCGATGACGAGTACGTCTTCGCGCCGGTAGGCGGGCAGGTCCGCGCCGGGCACCACGTTCTCGTAGGCGCGGTCCCACCGCGGTGAATTGTCCATCCCGGATTCCCAGCCGTGGTACAGGGTGATCCGGCCGTTGCCCAGCGGGTCGCGGGCGTGGGCCAGCCAGCGGTGCCAGCGCACCAGATCCGACCAGCGGCGGTTGAGGAATTCCTCCGCCACCGCGCGGGTGCTGCGACCGTGACGCCGGGAATGGTCGAGGATGCGCTGCACCGCGATGGCGTGGACCGGCGGCTGGGTGATACCGGAGGTATCGGGACCGTCCGGCGCGGCGGCGGCCAGCAGCCGGCATTCCCAGCGGGCCGGGCCCGGGAAGTAGCCGTCCACACCGTTGGCGAAGACGATATGCGGGATCATCCCGTTCTTCCATTGCGCCGAGAGCAGGGTGTCGAGTTCGATCACCGCGCGTTCCACGCTCAGCGGGGCCAGCCCGACCGCCACGAAGGCCGCGTCCCAGCTCCACATATGCGGGTACAACCGCGGCGCGGCGCTGGTCATGGTTCCCAAATCGTTGCCGCGCAGCAGATAGGCCGCTCGGGCGGCGAGCTGCGTGGGAGTGAAACCTGGGTGTGCCATCTCTATATCTTGCGGGTTGGGACGGGTCTCTCGCCCGGTTCGGTGAGAGTGATCGCAATATCTACCGAGTCACGGTTTCGCTTCGGTGTGCGCGATATTTCGCTCGCGCTACACGGCCCTCCCCGGAGGCGGCCGTCGCCGGTGCGGATGTGATACGCACTATCGGGTGCGCACCCGGGCGGCGCATCGGAGCGCGGCACCGGCGACCGGGCCGCGGGATACGACCAGGAGGGCAGTATGAGCGTGCCGCACGATGACGAGACCGCCACACCTGTAGCGCTGGTGACCGGCGGCGGCCGGGGCCTGGGCGCGGCCGTGGCCCGTGTACTCGCCTCCGACCACCGGCTGCTGCTGGGCGGCCGGACCGCCGCCGGTCTGGCGCCGATACTGCGGGAGCTGCCCGGCGCCACCGCCTGGCCGGTGGATCTCACCGATTACGCCGCGGTGGCCGCCGCGACCGAACCGATCGAGCGGCTGGACGTGCTGGTGCACAACGCCGGTATCGCCGACCTGGGCACGATCGCCGAATCCTCGGTGCGGCAGTGGCGCGACACGCTCGAGGCCAATCTCATCGCCGTCGCCGAGCTGACCCGCCTGCTGCTGCCCGCGTTGCGCACCGCGAACGGGCATGTAGTGCTGATCAACTCGGGGGCGGGCCTACGGGCACACGCCGGGTGGGCCTCATACGCGGCCAGCAAATTCGGTCTGCGCGCCTTCGGCGACGCGCTGCGGCTCGAGGAGCCCGCGATCCGGGTCACCTCGATCCATCCGGGCCGTATCGATACCGATATGCAGCGCGCGATCGTGGCCGGGGAGAACCGGGATTACGACCCGGGGCAGTTTCTGCGACCCGATACGGTCGCGCGCGCGGTCCGTACGGCGATCGACACGCCCGCGGACGGTCATCCCACCGAAATCGTGCTGCGCCCCCGCTGACCTGCCGCCGCCCGCCCCTCGGCAGGCCGTGGCCCCGGCGCGTATCGCCGGGGCCACGCCCCTTCGGGCCGGATGCGCGGGTTTCCGCGGCGCGGCGGTGCCTCTTCTCAGTGCTCGTCGTAGTGCCCGTCGTGGGCGGCGTGGCGGTGACCGTCGTGGATGTAGTCCACGTGATCACCGTGCGGAACGGCTACGTGACCGCACCCTTCGCCGTGCACGTGTTCGTGGGCGCCGTGCTCGTGATGCCCCTGGGATTCGCACTCGTCGAAATGATCGCCGTGCGCGCGATGCAGATGGCCGTCGTGGACGTAGTCGACGTGATCACCGTGCGGTACCGCGACGTGGCCGCAGTCGGGGCCGTGCACGTGACCGTGGTCGGTGTGCTGAGCGTGTGCCGTCGTCATCGGTGCTCCCTCTTTCCTCGGACCGGTCAGGTGGAACTACGCCCCTCCATTACATCACCAAGTGCGCATGATTGCAGTTAGCTGTTTATTCACCGCGCGCCCCGGGTACTGGGAGGTGGATCGAGTACCCGGCTTATCCGCTTCCACCGATGGATAGCCGGAGCGTGACCGAAGCATCCGGCTCCACCACCGGGCAGCAGTGGGAATCATCCGTACCGAAGCGATGTGGCGCGGAGTTTGCCCGATGGCAATACGACATACCTATCAGTACGCAACCTGACAGAATGCCCGAATCATCCGACCTTTAAACAGGATTCGGAATAAATATTCCAAATTCTGTGTCGTTTCTGGTTCCAGCCACGTAACGTCGTGTTGTTCGTCCTACCGGGACAGCCCCTCTTGGCCCGGCGAACCAAACTGCGCGCTTGTTCTGACTGGAACCCCAACCTGGCAACCCAGCCACGTAGATCGGACACGAGAACATCATGAAGATCCGCAAGATCGCCGCCGTCCTGGCACCCATGCTGGCCACCGCCGCCGTGGGCGCGGGAGTCGTTCACGCAGAACCCGCCACGCCCGATATCGGTTACCGCACCGAACTCGTCGGGAAGAACGTGGTAACCACCCTTACCAACGGTACGTTCGCGCTCCGGGGCGAAACCGTGGACGTTCTCGACAAATCCGGTGCCACCGTGATCACGATGCCGCTGTCGGTACGGGAGGGCAGCACCGAATATCCGCTCCCGCACGCGGTTCGGGACGAGGGCCGGGTCCTGGAACTGACTGCCGTCAAGGACGTCGAGCATGCTCGTCCGACCACGGCGCAGCCGATCGCCTCGCCCCAGGAGAACCTGTCCGCCCAGAACAACTTCGCCTCCCAGTTCGGACTCGCCACGGCTATCGGCGGATTCGTAGGCACGGCGATCGGTGCACTGATCGGATTGGCCGTCACGCTGCCGACCGGTGTCGGTATTCCCGCTGGGATCATCAGCGGTGCCACTCTGGGTGGCATCATCGGCACGATCGTCGTCGGTGGGCCCGCCCTGGTGATCTCCGCTGTCGATCTGGTGAACACCCTGGCCGCCGCCCCCGGGACCACCCAGTGGGCCCCGAAGGCACAGGCCAACCGCTGACCTCGGGCCGACACGCTCGGCCGGTCACCGAAAACGATGAGGGCGGGCCGCGTGCCCGCCCTCATCTTTGTGCCCACCCCCTTCGCCCTGCCGGACCCTCGATACGGCCACATGTCGGTCCGGCACACCCTGCGCACGACGACCGCGCGCCGCGGGTGGCCCGAAATTCAGTGGATCCGGCCGGCCGCGGCGATTAGCGTCGCCGGGGTGATGCAGCAGTTCTTCTTCCGTCTCGGATAGCGACCCGGCCCGCGCCCCCGGCGCGGCCCGAGTCGCAGACCGCCCTCCGATGCGCATTCCTGCGCCGGAGGTCATCCGTCGTGCACGAAACGCGAAGAAGGAACTCCATGCTGTTGCTCGTATCCGGCGCCTCGGGCGTCGGGAAAACCACCGCCCGGCTCGCGGCCGCCCCACTACTGGGCGCCGCCGTCGAAACCGCGGAGCTGTACACCCTGGGTCCCATCCCCGCCGTCCCGACCATCGAATGGCGGCAGCGGCAGATCGAGGTCGCCATCCAGCGAGCCCTCGAACTGGCGCGGGAGGGGCGGCATCTGCTGTTCGCCGGGGACCCGATACCCGCCGGTGAGGCCCTGGCGGCGCCGTCGGCCGATCTGATCGATATCGCTGTCTGCCTGCTCGATGCGAATGAGCGGGCACAGACCGCGCGACTGCGGGCCCGGCAGGATCCGCCGGAGCTGCTGGCGTTACATCTCGCGTTCGCCGAATGGTTGCGGCGCCATGCCGTGGACCCGACCCATGTACCCGAAGCGGTCACCACCGGCGCATGGGACGAGATGCACTGGCACCGGTGGGTCGGACGGGAGGACCTCGCGGACCGGTGGGCGATGAGCGTGATCGATACGTCCACGCTCGACGGTCCGGATGTCGCGCGGGAGTCATCGGCAGTGTGGCGTGGGGACTGGACGCGGCCCATCGGGCCGGGATGGTGCACCGGGATGTGAAACCGGCGAATATTCTCC
>NZ_JBSFRU010000277.1:0-8944 GCF_053589395.1 Nocardia sp. NPDC003345 | reverse complement strand
CGGCTGTCAGCGCTCGAGACTCGTGGCTTCGCCACATGCGCTTCGAGCACTGACAGCCGACGCGGGCCGAACCAGGGAATCGCGGAGGGGCGGTGCGAGAAAGGCAACCGCGCCCGCACCGACCTGGACAATCACCCGCGATCGACAATCTCTCGCCGCCGAGTTCAGCGAGGCCATCAGAGGGTTTCGGGCCGAGGGGCCCGAAACCCCGCCCCGCCGAAGGCGGGGCCGAAAACACAGCTCAGGCGGTGGCGGCGTGAATTTCCTGGGCGCAGGTCGCGGCGCCGAGGATTTCTTCGAAGCGGGCTATGACCTTGTTGTGGTAGAGGCCGAAGAGGTCCTCGAAGAGAGCCAGCTGAGCCGCGGTGGGGCCGGAGGAGGATTCCCAGACCGCGATCAGGGCGCGCCATACCAGGACGTGTAGATCGGCGGCGCCGGCGAAGTAGGCTTCCACGGCTTCGGGGACCTCGAGCACCATTTCGCCGATCGAGTTCAGGATGGCGCGCTGCATACTCGATTCGAGTACGACCAGCAGGCGGCGGACGACGCCGATCTCGATGGCCAGGATGCGGCGGTGGTCGGGAACGTCCAGGCGGGCCAGGGTTTCGAGGGCGTCGATCTCGGCTTTGAGTTCGGCGAGGTCGGCACGGGCCGGAGAGCCGTGAACGGAACCGGTGTAGGCGAGCAGCGCGTCCATGACGATGCCGCGCTCCACCTCGACGATATCGCGGAACATCTCGATCGCGACGTCGGGCATGGGGATGGAGAAGCGGAACAGGTGCCGGTAGACGTCCAGGCCCCCGGCGGCGCGGACCTCGCGGATGGTGAAACCCTTACCGCGGCGGGCCTCGACGAATCCGTAGGACTCCAGGCGGCCGAGGGTGAGCTGCGCGGTGGCTCGGTTCATCTCGAACTCTTCGGCGACCTGGCGAACCGAGGGCATCAGCTCGCCCGGCTGGTACTCCCCCGCGGCGACCCGCCGTGCCAGTTCGTCGGCGACGTCGGCGACCACCGTACGGGACCCCATGGATACACCTCTCTCGGCATCTGATACGTCCCAGACAGTCTATGCGCAAATATGCCAGACTGCACAGGAGAACAGGCAAAACGCTTTCTGGGGATGAGGGATGAGCAGTCGACGGGATCCGGGCGCGCCGCCGGTGCGCCGGGCGCTGCGCAGCGCCAAACTCGTGGCGCTGCCGGTCGCCTATGCGGGGCGGCAGGCCGCCGGTGCGGGGCGGCGCGCGCTCGGCCACTCCGCGCAGGAGGTGAACCGGGATATCCAGACCCGCACCGCCGAGCATATGTTCGCGGTACTGGGCGAACTGAAGGGTTGCGCCGCCAAACTCGGGCAGCTGCTGGCGGTCTATCAGCTGGCGCTGCCCCGGGAGCTCGCCGCGCCGTATCAGGTGGCCCTGGCGCGATTGCAGGATTCGGCGCCGGTGATGCTGCCCGCGTCCGTGCACGGGGTGATGGCGGCGAGTCTCGGCCCCGGCTGGCGCGAACTCTTCCGCGAGTTCGACGACCGCCGCGCGGCGGCGGCCTCGATCGGTCAGGTGCATCGCGGAGTGTGGCACGACGGGCGCCCGGTCGCGGTGAAGGTGATGTATCCGGGCGCCCGGGAAGCGGTGGAGTCGGATCTGCTGCAGTTGCGGCGTATCTCGACCCTCGCCTCGGTGTTCCTGCCGGGCGCGGATGTGAAGTCGATCACCGACGCGCTGTGCGAGAGCGTGCGCGCGGAACTGGACTACGCCGCCGAGGCCGACAATCAGCGGGCCTTCGCCGCCGCGTATGCCGGCAGCGACGAGTTCCGGGTGCCGGAGGTGCTGGTTCAGCGCGGCGATGTGCTGGTGTCGGAATGGCTGGACGGGATTCCGGCGACCCGGATCATCCGGTCGGGCACCCAGGAGCAGCGGGACCGCCTCGGCACCTTGATGTTGCGGTTCGTGCTGGCGGGCTGGGACCGGCACCGGCTGCTCTATTGCGATCCGCATCCGGGCAATCTGTGGCTGCTACCCGACGGCCGGCTGGGTGTCGCCGATTTCGGCGCCTGCGCACCGTGGCCGCATCCGGACTTCACCGATCTGACCGTGGATCTGTGCGACGCGATTTTCAACGCCGGCCCGGCGGCGCTGGAGTCGGCCGTGCGCAGCCACGGGTTCGCCCAGCCGGGGCGGCCGTTCGACGCGGGCGCGCTCGATATCGCGCTGTCGGCGTGCGGGGAACCGGTGCGTCACGATCGGTTCCGGATCACCACCCCGTGGTTGCGGAAACAGGTTCTGCGCATCACCAGTCCGCGATTGACGAATGTGATGCGCGAGCTCACGCTGCCCGCGCATTGCACACCTTTCGCACGGGCCGGGCTGACGTTGGTGGGCACCTTGAGCCAGCTCGAATGCGAATGCGATTTCCGGACGGAACTGGAGCGTGCGGTTCCCGAGCTCGCCGAGGTCTTCGCGGCGATGCGGCAGAACATGGGGCACGCCGAAGGTGACGAGCGGGCATTTTCGGCCGCACCGTCTGGGACATTTTACGGTGAGATGCCGTAATTTACGGAAAAACTATCCTATTTATCGGCAGAGGCGGTCAGTAACCCCACCACCGGCGCCAAGCGGGCAGCAACTGTCGCGCGAACACCGCATAGCCCGCCGCGCCCGGGTGGGCACCGTCACCCGCGCGGACCTCGTCGGCCCATACCGACTCCTCGGCCAGCAGCCCGAAGCTCCCCGCGTACGGCACGCCGAATTCGGCGCAGACCCCGGCGAAACCCGAATCGAGTTCCGCGATCCGCCGATTGTGCACCACGTCGTCCACCGGCGGCGGCCCCACCATCAGAACCGGCCACCCCCGCGCCCGCGCGGCAGCCAGCAGCGCGGCCAGATTCGCGGTAGCGGCCGGCGTGGCCACCCGCGGCGCGCCGTCGAGCAGCACCGTGTCGTTCACGCCGAACGAGAACACCACCCGGCATTCGGACCCGGACGGCAGCCGCGCCTCACACTCGGGCAGCCAGCGTCCGGCGATATCACCGGACGTATTACCGCGGATCCCCAGGTTGTACGCGGTCAACGCCAGGCCCGCGGTCCCGGCGTGCGCGGTCAGCCTGCCGCTCCACCCGAGGGCCTCGGGATCTCCCACCCCGGCCACGAACGAATCCCCCACGAAACAGATACGACGATCACCACTCACCCACGCATTCTGGCAGCGTGTTGGTGTGTATCGTCCGGCTCGGCCTCCTGCATACTCACGACCTGGTGCGCGCGGGCGGCCGCACAGCTTCACCTCGATCCGAAAGTATTGATACGACATGCGAGTCGATGGGCGGGAGATCCCGGTCACGGGCAGCCTGCTACAGCCGCTCACCCGGCGGACCAGCGATATCCTCCGTGTCGTCTTCGCGTCCGTCGGTGTCGCTGTCGTCATCGCCGGATCCCTGATCACCCGCCCCGAATGGCTCGCGCTCGAGCGGTCGGTCTCCAATATCGTCGGATTCCTCAACCCCGACCAATCCAATCTGGTCTACCTGCTCTACGGCATCGTGATCCTGATCCTGCCGTTCGCCATCCTGGTGGAACTGGTGTGGGGCGGACATTGGAAGCTACTGGCCGGCTACGCCACCGCGGGTCTGGTCGCCGGGATTCTGCTGTCCATCACCCCGAGTGGCCTGTCGGCACCGCAATGGCACCTGCAGGTGCCGGAGAATCTGGCCGACAAGACCTTCCTGCAGCAATTCCTGGATGATCCCCGCTGGATCGCGATGCTGGCCGCGGTACTCACCGTCTCCAGCCCGTGGCTGCCGGTGCGGGCCCGGCGATGGCTGTGGGTGCTGATACTCGCCTTCGCGCCGATGCACCTCGTGGTGAGCACGGTCGTACCGGCCCGCGCGATGTTCGGGCTGGTGGTCGGCTGGCTGGTCGGCGCGGTGATCGTGCTGCTGGTCGGGACCCCCGCGCTGGAGGTACCGCTGGACGCCGCGGTCCGGCAGCTGGCCCGCCGGGGCTACACGGTCAACCGGCTCACCGTCGTACGCCCGGCCGGACCCGGTGCGCTCATGCTCTCGGCCACCGTCGCCGAGCGGGAACGGGCCCTGGTGGTCGAGCTGTACGGCAAGAACCAGCGCACCCAGAGCGCGGTGCGCCAGCTGTGGCGCTGGCTGACCTTCCGCTCCAGCGAAACCGCGCCGCTGCACGGATCCATGCACCGCGCGGTCGAACATCGCGCGCTGATGGCGATCGCGCTGGGCGACCTGGGTGTGGCCGCGCATCGCCCGGTGGCGGTGGCGGGCCTGCCGCGCGGCTGGATGCTCTACGCGCACACCCTGCCGGCCGGACGTTCGATCGAGCAGGATCCCGCCGATACCGCTGCCCTCGACGCGGTCTGGCAGGCGCTGACCGTACTTCGTGAACGCGGGATCGCGCACGGGGAGCTACGGCCGGCCGAGATCCGGGTGTGCCCCGACGGCAAGGCAGCTTTCGGCGGTTTCACCTCGGCCGAGCTGTGTGCCTCGGATGCCCAGCTGCAGTCCGATATCGCCCAGCTGCTGGTCTCGATGACCGCGGTGTTCGGCCGCGAGGCCGCGGTGCGTTCGGCGATCGAGGCGCTGGGCGAGGAGACGGTACTCACCGCGTCGCGCCGGTTGACCCGGTTCGCCATGCCGCGTGGAATCCGTGCGTCAATCCCGGATTGGAAATCCGTGGTGGGCGCCGCCCGCGACGAAGTGCGAACCCAGACCGGCCAGGACCGGATCGAGGCCGAACAGATCACCCGGTTCAGCCGCAAGAGCCTCATCCAGCTGGTACTGCTCATCGCTCTGGTCTATGTGGCGTATCCCTTCATCAGCGCCGTACCCACATTCTTCACCCAGCTCCGGGAGGCCAACTGGTGGTGGGCGCTGGCCGGGCTGGCACTGTCCACGCTGACCTATCTCGGCACCGCCGCCGCCCTCTGGGCCTGCGCGTCGGGGCTGGTGAAGTACTGGCCACTGGTGCTCATGCAGATCGCGAACACCTTCGCCGCCACCACCACCCCGGCGCGAGTGGGTGGACTGGCACTGAGCGTGCGGTTCCTGCAGAAGGGTGGGGTGGGGGCCGTACGCGCCACCGCGGCCGTGGCCCTGCAGCAGGGCGTCCAGGTCTGCACGCATCTGGGGTTGCTGGTGTTGTTCAGCGTCGCCGCCGGCACCTCGACCGACCTCTCGCATTTCGTGCCCTCGCCCACGGTGCTGTACCTGATCGCCGGCGTCGGGGTCGGGATCATCGGCACCTTCATGTTCGTGCCGAAGCTGCGACGCTGGCTGAACAATTCGGTGATCCCGCAGGTGCAGGAGGTCATCGGCGAACTCGCGGTGCTGGCGCGCGACCCGAAGCGGTGCGCGGTGATCGTGCTCGGCTGCGCGGCACTCACCCTGGGCCAGGCACTGGCACTGTGGGCGAGCGTGCAGGCGTTCGGCGGCGGGACGACCTTCGTCACCGTCACCATCGTGACCATGATCGGCGGCACCCTCGCCTCCGCCGCGCCGACCCCCGGTGGTGTCGGCGCGGTGGAGGCCGCGTTGATCGGCGGTCTCGCCGCGTTCGGTCTGCCGGCCGAGGTCGCGGTGCCGTCGGTACTGCTCTACCGGGTGCTCACCTGCTGGATCCCGGTGTTCTGCGGCTGGCAGGTCATGCGCTGGATGACCGAGAAGAACATGATCTGAGCTGAAACCTGGAAGACGAACCGACGGCCCGCGGAAGCGGCCGGATCCGGATCGGGTTCAGCCCCCGACAGCGCGCTGTTCGCGACCGCCGGCGACGAAACCAGCCCTGCCTCCGGTCGCCGCTGGTCAGAGTAGGACGGGGCGGGCCTCGCTCGCTTTGCGGTATTTGCCGTGGGTTCCTTCGCCGAGGAGCCAGGTCACCGGCATGCCCGGGGTGATGGCCTGTTCGTCGCCTTCGTACTGCCACAGGCAGAACCAGACATCGCCCCCGCGATCGGCGATGAGGCCGTCGTAGCTGTGGGGCAGCCACCATCGGACCACACCGTGCAGATCCGGATCGGGATCCTTCGCCGCCTTGACCTGCCCGTAGGGGATCAATCCGGTACGGCCCTGCCAGCCGGTGGGGGTGGGCAGTAGCGGCTGGTCGCCCCCGGCAGGGTCGGCGGGCCAGATCTTTCCGCTGCGCGACAGCACGTCGTCGTGGATTCCCTCGGCGATCTCATGGGCCACAGCGGTCGGGGAGTGTCCGCCGGGGCTGCAGCCGACGAGCACTTTCCAGGTCGGGACGGTGAACTCGATCCACCAGTCCAGTGCGTCCGGTCGGCGGCGCCGATGCTCGGGCATCGTTTCGTCGATGCGTACCTCGACACCGAGGGCCGCCTCGATATCAGCGGCCACCAGGTCCGCGCCCTGCCTCGATATCTCCTGATCCATGGCTTCTATCCTGCCGAGTACGGAACGGTGCATCGGTTGATGGGGGTCACGTACAGCACCTTGCCGGCAGCGTGGGAGACGATCACCCGGATTTCGTTGCCGGAGTCGTAGATGTAGCGACCGTCCTGCAGACGGCTCGAAGCCGGGCCCGCCCATTGTCAGGTTGGGGTAGAGCCTAAATAGACGGAGTCCTTCTGGCCTGCCTCGGCGACCTGCCCGGGTCAGTGGTCTTTCTCTTGTCGTGTGCTGTGTCGGCGTGACCGGTTGCGGCCGGGCGGGGTTGGCAGACTGGGTGTTGTGACCACAGCGGATCCGCAGCCCGCGATCGCGGCCGGCGAAGACACACCACAGCCGGACACAGCAGGTCGGCAGGCCCAGTCGTCCACGGCCTCCTCGGCACCGGATCAGGCGCAATCGGTGGCCAGCCCTGCGGATCGACCACAGGAGCCGCCTTCGGTAGCGAGATGGTTGAGGGCAGCCACGATCGTGAGCGCGGCCGGCACCCTGATGGCTGCGCTCGCCGCGGTGGGTGCGCTCTACTTTTCCAACAGCACGGTCAGTGCCTCCAACGAGCAGCTCGGTCTGGCGCGACAGACTGCGCAGTCCGAGTTGTTCAAGTCCGCGGCCGAGCAGCTGGACTCGGATAAGGAAAGCGTCCGCCTCAGCGGGGTCTACCTGCTCGAACGCCTCGCGCTGGACTCAGTGGCCGACCAGCCCACCGTCCGTCGGCTGCTGGAGGCGTTCGTGCGCACCGAAACCTCCAGCAGAACCTGCGAACCACCCGAACGAGAAGCGCCGGTAGATATTCAGGCCGCCTTGGACGTCATCGGGAAATACGGTGACTTACCAGCCCCTACGCCAGTGGCGAACCTCTTTGCGGCATGCCTGGTCGCGACATCATTGGAAGAAGCCAATCTTCCGGATGCATGGTTGGAAGAAGCGGACCTCACCTGGGCATCGCTGTACCTGGCGAACCTTACTCAGGCCGATCTGGAGGAAGCGAACCTCACCGAGGCACATCTGAAAGAGGCGAATCTCACCGAGGCCGTTCTGGTCAATACGAACCTTGCAAGGGCATTTCTGACCAGCGCCGTACTCACCAAGGCGATCCTGGAGAACGCCAACCTCGCCGACGCATCCTTGTATCTGGCGGACCTCACTGGTGCCGACCTCAGGGGCGCCGACCTCACCAGCGTCGACCTCAGGGGCGCCAACCTCACCGACGCTTATCTCGTTGGCACGGACCTGCTCGGCGCGAATCTCACCGAGGCGAATCTCACCGGAGTCTTCTACGACGGAAGCACACGGTGGCCGGCGGGGTTCGCACCACCACCGTCTGCGTGAGGGGCGAATCTATATCGGGGATGGCTCGTCGAGCGCCACCGGGGGTGGTGGTGTCGAGCGCTTCATGGGGGTCGAGGAATCGGGGTTGTTCAGTCGGCTGACGCCGCGTCGGGTGTCGCCATGTCGGTTCGTGACGGGCGGCCGGTGGTGGGCGTGTCGCTCAACACGCAGCCAATGACCGGTGAATATAGCTTGAGAGTATTAGTTGCGGGGTTGACGGGTATCGAAGGTGCTTGTGCACCGCAGTTGCGAGTGCCGTGCCTCGAATTCCCTTACCGAAAGGACAATTGTGCGACGCATCCTCGAAACCGCCGCAGTGGCCGCCGCTGCCGCGGTGACCGTGCTGGCGATCCCGCTCAGCGCCCACGCAGCCGGAGGGGTGTTCACTACCGAAGACACGCAGGGGGGCACCTCCTCCTCCACCACGCTGGAGAATCCCGAAGATGGCAAGTGCTACCTCGTGGAAATGGCGGATAGCGCGATCAATCGCACCGACACGCCCGTCACGCTCTACGACTCGGAGGACTGCGAGCGCGGTTCGGAGGTGGTCCTGCTCCCGCCCGGCGGCGAGGAGTATGGGTTGGTGCCCTTCGTGGCCGTGAAGTTCGGTGACTGACCTGAGCTGAGTGGGGCGTCCGCCGCGGGGCCGTGTGGCCGGCGGCGGACGTGCCTGTCTCGCGACCGAGATCCGCGGCGCCACGCCGCAGTTGGCCTCGGTCAGCTCTTCGCGGTCAGTTCCGGCAGGTACTTGTAGAGCGTGGTCCGCGAGATCCCGAGTAGCCGCCCTGTCCACCCGCCGGCGGATGCCTGCGTTGGCTTCGACCTGTGCCGGTGGTCGATTCACTAAATGATGCGCGGTGGCGCCCCGGTTCGGCGCGTCTCCCGGCCTCTCGGAAGGCCGATTTGGTGCTACCGGAACATTTCGTGCCGATGCTCCTCGACCCCTACATCGCCACTATGTCCGCGATGACACAGGCAATGTTGTCGGGCGCTCCATGGGCGTACGCGTGCTCGATCAGCTGCTGGATGACCTGCTCGGGATCGGCTGCTGTGTTGAGAGCGGTGCGCAATACATTGCGGTCGACGGTGGCAGACAGTCCGTCGGAGCACAATAGGTAGCGGTCACCGGCCAGGGCGGTGCGCAAAGCCAGGTCTGCCTCGACTTGGCGTTCGCCGGCCCCGAGGACCGACAGC
>NZ_JBSFRU010000276.1:0-9059 GCF_053589395.1 Nocardia sp. NPDC003345 | reverse complement strand
GGGCACGGGCGGGCCAGGGCGGGTTCGCTGTGGTACGCGGCGAGCCGGGAATCGGGAAGACCGCACTTCTCGATGACGCCGCCCGCACTGCCGCCGGTATGCGCGTATTACGCGTGACGTGCGTCGAATGGGAATCCGACCTCGGCTACGCGACGCTGCACCACCTGCTGAAACCGGCGCTCGAGCTGCTCGATCGGCTACCCGGACCGCAAGCAGCCGCGCTTCGCGTGGTGTTCGGGCTGGCGCATGGACAGACCCCGGACCGATTCCTGGTCGGACTGGCGTCGCTGTCACTGCTGTCGGAGCTGGCCGGGCACCGCCCACTGCTCTGCATCGTGGACGACGCGCACTGGGCCGCCGACGCGTCGATCAAGGTCCTCGAGTTCGTGGCCCGGCGCCTGGACACCGAGCCGATCGCGCTGGTGCTGGCAGCGCGCTCCCACGAAGGTCACCGTCTGGAGCCCACGGGAGCCGTGGACCTGCCGTTGGCCGGCCTGGACCGATTATCGGCGCGTCGGCTGCTCATCGAACACGCCGGTACGCGGCTGACTCCGCTACAGCGCGACGCGGTATTGGACGCCACCGCGGGTAACCCGCTGGCGATCCGCGAACTCCCGGCCATGGTCGTCGGCACCCCTGTGCCACCGGGGCCCCTGCCGCTCGTCGATGAGTTGCAGCAGGCGTTCCTGCGCCGGGTCCGGTGTCACAGCGAACCGCTACAGCGGCTGATGTTGTTGATCGCCGCGGACGGCCATCTCGGATGGGACGCCTTGCGCCGGGCGGCGTCCGCGCTCGATCCCCATCTCGAATCCGCGGTCGACGGACTCGGCGACCTCGACGACCTGATCACCGCGGCAGGGCCGGCAGTGGTGCTCCGGCACCCACTGATTCGCTCGGCCGTCTATCACGGAGCCACGATGGCCGACCGCCGGCAGGCCCATCGAGCGCTGGCCGCCGCGGTAGGTGACGAAGACGAACTTCGCGCGTGGCATCTGGGACAGGCGGCGGATGGGCGTGATGAGGATGTTGCGCGGGAGCTCGAGCACGCGGCGCACCGCGCCGCCCGATCGAGCTTCGCCACCAGCGCCGCGCTGCTCGCCCGGGCGATGGAGGTGGGTGAGCCCGGGGCGCGCCGGGCCCGCCGCAGGCTCGAATCCGCGGAAGCATGGTGGCACAGCGGAGATTTCGAACGAGCCAAAACGATGCTGGAAGGTATCGAACCGGACCGATCACTCGGGCCCCTTCGCTTCCGGACCACCCTGCTGCGGGCGTCACTGGAACTCCATATCGGCCGGCCCGCCGACGCTTTGGCGATGCTGCGCCCTATCCTCCCCAGCGCGCTGGAGGCGGGCCCGCGACAATCGATCGAGCTGCTGATGCGGTTCTGGGAAGCCGGATTCGCCGCCGACGCGGCGGATGCGTGGGCCGAGTTGTCGAACGCGGTCGAGCAGCTCGCCCTCACCGGCACCGGTGTATGGGAGATTCTCGGACGGCTCCTGCGCGGCACCTGCCGAACTCTGCGGGGCGAGGAAGCCGGATTGGCGCCCGGCGATCTGGACGCGGCCGAGGCCCTGATGGATCCGAGTCCGGCGGCCTGGGCCGCCGGGATGATCTGGGAACTGGGTGATCGGAGACGCGGGCGACACCTCAGCAGGAACGCGATGCAACACGCCCGCCGACTCGGAACCCCGGTGGCTCTGTCCTGGGCATTGTGGCGGGTGGTCGTCGACGACTCGGCAAGCGGACGTTTCCGTTCGGCGGCCGCATTCGCGGAGGAAGGCTGCCGGCTGACGGAGGAAACCGGACAGCGCAACGCCGGCATCGCGTTTCGCGGCGCCCAGGTCATGCTGGCGGCACTCCGCGGCGAGGACGGGCCGGCCCGTACGCTCGCCGGCCACGTCATGGCCGACGCACTCGCCCATGGCATGGTCAGCATCGTCGTCCTCGTCCAGCGCGCGCTCGGCCTGCTCGAACTCTCGGCCGGCAGGCCCGAAGAGGCCCTGCTGCGTTTCCGGTCGCCGGCCGGCAGCTCCTACCTGAGTGTGACGGTGGTGAACGTGCCCGACCTGGTCGAGGCCGCGGTCCAGTCGAACCGGGCCGGCCTCGCCACCGAACCGCTGGCACTGTTCACCCGATGGGCGCAGGCAGCCGGCACACCGGAACTGAGCGCGTTGGCCGCCAGGTGCCGCGCGCTGCTGGCCCCGCACGAGCACGCGGCAGCCGGCTTCCGTCAGGCGCTGGAACTTCACGAACTCACCGACCAGCCGTTCGAGACGGCGCGAACCCAGCTGCTCCTCGGCCGGCATCTGCGCCGCGACCGGCGGAAGTCCGAGGCCCGCGCGCCGCTCAACGCGGCCCTGGAGACCTTCCGGACGCTCGGTGCCGATCTCTGGGCGGATCGAGCCCGAGAGGAACTGCGCGCCACGGGAGTACGCATCCGGCCCCGCGCTACCGCCACGGCCGTGCGGTTCACGCCGCAGGAAGCACGGATCGCCGAAGCCGTCGCCGAGGGTTACACGAACCGGGACATCGCGGCACAGATGTTCCTCAGCACCCGGACGATCGACTACCACCTGCGAAAGATGTACCAGAAGGCCGGAGTCAACTCGCGTGCCGAACTGACCCGGATCCTGCTGACCGGGGCAGGCGATGACCGAGGCCCCACCGGCGCGGGGGCCGAGCTACCGGACAGCGAGGAGTGAGCATCCCCGGCGAGGTGGCAGGCAGCCGTTCGGCGCTTTGGTCACCACCCGGCAGATGCGCTGTTCGATCGCTTTCCTGGTTCGGCGAGTCCCGCGGTGCGTCGCTACCGGGGGACCGCGGTCACATATCTATTCGGGTGCCTCTTGAAGCGCGCGGACTTCGATACGAGATCCCAGCGCGGCGGAGGCCTGCTCGGCCCAGGCAACGGCGGCGGATTCGTCGGCGGCATTGATGATCCAGAAGCCACCGACGTACTCGTCGGCCTCGACGAAGGGCTTCCGGGAGTGCGACGGGAGGTCTCCGGTGGCGTCGACGGTGATCGCGGTCGAGGGTGGATGCAGTCCGCCGGCGGCGACCAGCGCCTCGGAGGCGACGAGGTCGCTGTTGAATTTGTCGACGGCGGCCATCATCGCTTCCAGTTCCGCGGGGTCCATATCCTGCATCGAATCCATCGTCGGTTCCTCGGCGCTGTCATGGGGCAGGGTCAGGAAGTATTGCGGCACGGTAATTCTCCTTCATCGCGGATTGATGGTGGTCCCCATCGCGCCATCTCCTCGGCTCGTTCGCCGGTGGCGAGGCCTCAGTCTGCCCGACGGGCAGGGAGTTCGATATCGGTGATATTGCCGGTCGTGTATTCGCGCCGGGAACGTCGGCGGGGACTCGATCCCGGACCCGGCCACGAGTGATCGGCCCGCTCGAACAGCACCGCGCTGTACGCGTACTGTTCGATCTGCTGGATACATCGAAGTGGAGGTTCCCGTGGCTGGTGGTCTCGTCGCCCTGCTGGACGACGTCGCGGCGATCGCGAAGGTGGCCGCGGCGTCGATCGACGATATCGGTGCCGCGGCAGGCAAGGCCGGTATCAAGGCCGCGGGCGTGGTGGTCGACGACACCGCGGTCACCCCCCGCTACGTGCACGGGTTCTCCCCCAAGCGCGAACTCCCGATCATCCGCAAGATCGCGATCGGGTCGATCCGCAACAAGCTCTTGATCATCCTGCCGGTAGCGATGATATTGAGCCAGTTCCTGCCGCAGGCGCTGCCGTACCTGCTCATCGCCGGCGGCCTGTTCCTCTGCTACGAGGGCGCGGAGAAGGTGTACGAGGCGCTGACCGGCGGTCACCACGACGACGAGGCGCCGACGGCCTCGAGCGGACCCGAACACGAGAAGACGATGGTGAGCGGCGCGATCCGCACCGACCTCATCCTCTCCGCCGAGATCATGGTGATCGCCCTCTCCTCGGTCGAGGACGAACCGTTCCTCACCCGTCTGCTGGTGCTGATCGTCGTCGCGTTCCTCATCACCGTCCTGGTCTACGGCGCCGTCGCGGCGATCGTGAAAATGGATGACGTCGGACTCGCACTCGCCGAGCGCAAATCACCGTTCGGTCAGCGGGTCGGACGCGGACTGGTCGCCGCGATGCCGAAGGTGATGTCCGTTCTCACCGTCGTCGGGATCGCCGCGATGCTGTGGGTCGGCGGCCATATCCTCCTCGTCAACGTCGGCGAAGCCGGATTCCACTGGCCCGCCGACCGTCTCCACGACCTCGAACACTGGGCCGGAGAACTCGTCCACGGCGGGTTCGGCGGTGTCCTGTCCTGGACCGCGGGGACGGTTGCCTCCGCACTCGTCGGGCTCGTCGTCGGAGCCCTCGTCGTACTGATCATGCACGTCGTTCCGAAGCGGAAGCCGAAGGAAGCCGCCGCGCACTGACCCGCGCACATCGACGCCGGCACCTCGTCAGCCGGCCGGACCCGCCCCCGAGATGGATTTGGTGTCCAGGAAGCCCGCCAGACCCTCGCGTCCGTATTCACGTCCGATACCGCTGGCCTTGACACCGCCGAACGGTGCGTAGGGGTCCATGCTGTAGGCCTGATTGATTCCGAAGGTACCGCTGCGAATACGGCGCGCGGCCGCCAGGCCCCGGTCCGTGTCGGCCGTCCAGATCGAGCCGGACAGCCCGTAGTCCGTGGCGTCCGCCCACCGCACCGCCTCGTCCAGATCGCGATAGGCGAGGACGGTCAGGACCGGGCCGAAGATCTCCTCCCGGGCAATCCGCATCCCGGGCTCGACCCGGTCGAACAGCGTCGGCCGCACATACCAGCCGCGGTGTGAACCCTCGGGCGGGCCTGCGCCACCTGCGACCAGACGGGCGTTCTCGACGGTCCCCAGTTCGATGTAGTCGCGCACCCGCTGCCGCTGGCGGGCGGAGACAAGGGGTCCGATCCCGGTGGTGTCGGCGGACGGGTCACCGACGACCAGCCCGGTCACCATCGCGGCCAGCGCGTCGACGAATTCATGGCGGCGTTCTTCGGGCACCAGGACGCGGGTCTGCGCGACGCAGGCCTGGCCGCCGTTCATCAGACCCGCCACCCGCACACCGGCGGCGACGGCGGCCGGGTCCGCGTCGTCGAGCACCACCGCCGACGATTTACCTCCCAGTTCGAGGCCGACCCGTTTCAACGCGGCACCGCACGCGGCCGCGACCTCGCGACCGGCCGCGGTGGACCCGGTGAAGGAGACCTTGTCCACTCCCGGATGAGCGACGAGGTGCGCCCCGATCTCCCGGTCGCCGGGCAGGATCGAGACGACACCGGGCGGTATCTCGCTCTGCTCGATCAGTTCGGCCATGACGTAGGCGTCCAAAGGGGTCTCCGGAGACGGTTTCACGACGATCGTGCAACCGGCCAGGAGAGCTGGAATCAGTTTGGCCACCACCATGAGCATCGGCATGTTCCAGGGCACGATCGCGCCGACGACCCCGACGGGTTCGCTGCGCACCAGGATGCCGGAGCCGAAGTAGCCGGGCCGGACTTCCTCCCACGGGTAGGTTTCGGCGAGGTCGATCAGCGCTCGCATCATCACACCGGGGAGGCGTGCGTGCGCGGAGCGCGAGAAGGTGATCGGCGCGCCCATCTCCGCCGTCACCAGCCGGGCGATCTCCTCGACGCGCTCCTCGTATCCGGTGGCGAGGCCGCGGACGATCCGGATGCGTTCGGCCGGATCGAGCCGCGGCCACGGTCCGTGGTCGAACGCGCGCCGCGCCTCGGCGACCGCGCGGTCGACGTCTGCCGCGACGGGCGCGGCAACGCGGGCGATGGGTTCTTCGGTGTGCGGCGAGATCACCTCGATGGTCTCGCCGGTGGTGGGCCGCGCCCATCGGCCACCGATGAACAGGTCCTTGCGGTCGTACACGGCGCGCTCCGATTCAGGCGGTATGTGTGCTCAGTTCGCGGAGCAGACGCACCGTGGGGGGTGGATCCGACTGGACCGCGACCGGTTTCGACATCTCCCCCGACCGCGCCCGGGCCCCCATCCGGGCCCGGACTGCCTCGAGGTCGTCGGCTTCGATCTCGTACAGGGCGATGAAACTTCCGTCGCCGGCCAGTGGTTCGAGACGTCGGGCCGAGACTATGCCGTCGATATCGAGCATTTCGCCGATATGTGTCTCGGTGTACCAGCGGTGATATTCGGCGATTTCCTCGGGGGAACTCGGGCGGGATTCGACGTAGAGAATTCCTTTGGGCATGGGTGTCTCCTGAAGAGGTGGTGACGGATCGTGTCGAGGGCGTCAGTGGACCGGTTCGTTCTTGTGGATGATGCCGTCCTTCATCACGAACCGGACCTGTTCGAGAGCGGTGATATCGCGGGCGGGGTCACCGGGGACGGCGATGATATCGGCCAGCAGGCCGGGCGCGAGCCGGCCCCGGTCATCGGCGTCGATGAGTTCGGCGCTGGTCACGGTCGCGGCGCGCAACGCCTGCATAGGTGTCATCCCACGGTCGACCAGGGCCCAGAGTTCTTTGGCGTTCTGTCCGTGTGGCACCGCGGGCGCGTCGGTCCCGCAGGCGATCTTCACACCGGCCTCGATGGCCTTGCCCAGCATGCGGCGGGCCTTGGGAAAGACCTCGGCCGCTTTGCGGCGCAGTGCCGGTGGCGCCTTGGAGGTGTCCAGCCCCTCGGAGAGGTAGCTGGTCGGTACGAGAAAGGTGCCGTGGTCGACCATCATCTGCACGGTATCGTCGCTGGCCAGCGACCCGTGTTCGATGCAGTCGACACCGGCCCGGATACAGGCGCGGATCCCGGCGTCACCGTGGGCGTGGGCGGCGACCTTGATCCCCGCGCGGTGGGCTTCGTCGACGATCGCCGCCAGTTCCTCGTCGGAGTACTGCTGGGTGCCGGGGGCGGTACTGTGCGACATCACGCCACCGGACGCGGAGATCTTGATGACACCCGCCCCGTACTTGATCTGATATCGCGTCGCCCGCCGGACCGCGGAGACGCCGTCGGCCATTCCTTCCTCCACGGCCATGGGCATGATGTGCGGGGCCAGTTTCTGGAACATGGTCGGATCGAGATGCCCACCGGTCGGCGTGATGGCATGGCCGGCGGAGACGATCCGGGGTCCGGGAAACCAGCCCTGTTCGATTGCCCGGTTCAGGTCCACGTCGAGCAGGTAACCGCCGGTTTTCACCATCAATCCGAGATTGCGGACGGTGGTGAAGCCGGCCATGAGCGTGGCCCGGGCGTTGACGGTGCCCCGCAACGTCCGATACACGGGGTCGTCCTGTACACCGTGCATCGGGTTCGGGAGACCGGTGGGGTTGTCGGGCCCGCCGATCAGCAGGTTCAGTTCCATATCCATCAGCCCCGGCAGCAGCGTACTGTCGCCGAGCTCGACCACGGTGGCGCCGGCGGGCAGTTCCGGCGGGTCGACCGCCTCGATCAACCCGTCACGCACCACGATCACGCCGGGAGTGCGCACGACACCGGCCTCGATATCGATCCAGCGCGCCGCGCGCAGGACCGTTGCGCCGGCGCTCACGGTGCCGGCTCGATCACGCAGTCCATCGACGCTTCACTCGCGTCGGGGATCCACGGCTGATTCCACACCTCCACTGGGAAGGACACCATGATCATGGAATACAGCAGGTGGAGCAGGTTCAGCGCGTCGTCGGGCATATCGTCGAGGCCCACATGGTCGAGGTAGCTCAGCGCCGCCTCGGCGCGCGGGGTGATCGCGTCGTAGAACTCTTGCATTTCCGGCATGGTGCTGGTCAGCCGCTCGGCGTACCGTTCATGTTCCGAGCCCAGGCACCATTTCCCGGCAAAGGGTTCCAGATCGGCGAATTCTGCCGGAAGCAGGGTCATTTGGTCGTCACCTCCGCGCGTTGTTTCCGGTAGTCGTCGACCCACTCCCCCGCGGTTTTGTGCAGGTGGCGCAACAGGACCTCCTGATCGCACAGGGGGAACCGGGTGACCGCCCGGGATTCGAGCATCATCTGCGTTGCTTCGAGGGTGCTGGCGTCCTGGAGTCCGTATTCCTTGAACGTCACCGCCGTCATCTCGTGCGCGACGCGATCCCGCGGTGTCTGCGCGGGCACGAAATAGAGGTTGCCCTCGAAGATATGGGTGTTGTGGGAGGTCGGCCAATAGTGATAGGTGAGATACCAGCCACCCGACCAGATCAGGATCACGAAATTCGGGAACATCTGGAACGAGTCCAGGCCCCACGGGTCGCATTTGGCCGGATTCACCCCGGCCGGAAGCTCACCCAGATCGGGAACGTCCCACGGCCCGAACAGGCCACCGCGGGTGATGTCCTCCATCGGTTTACGCATGGAGGGATCGAGTTCCCAGGTCACCACACCCGAGGTGCTGACCATACGATGGGGCCCCTGGAGTTGATAGTGCGGCGCTTCGAAGCCCGCCGCCTGGGCGGCGGCGGAAAAGTTGTCCGGTGACTGGTTCCCGTGCAGTACCGCGGCGTGATAGAACTCCTGGAACGCGTCCATGTAGAGCTTCCAATTGGCGCCGACCTCGGACCGGTAGGAATACCGTTCGGTCAGCCGATCGAACGGGTAGCCCTCCAGATCGGTGATCATCGGGCCGAGGAATTCACGCAGCGACTGTTCCGGTTCGGGCGCGAGATTGACGAAGATGAACCCGGCCCACACCTCACAGTGGACGGGCGCGAGACCGTAGTCCTTCTTGTCCAGGTCGAAGAACTCGCCCTCTTGCTGTACGAAGGTCAGCGCACCGTCCAGACCGTAACGCCACCCGTGATATTTACAGGTGAACTGCCGGCACGTCCCCGAGGTCTCCGCGCGGGGGATTTCGTTCCAGACCAGCTTGTTCCCGCGATGGCGGCAGATGTTGTAGAAGGCGCGTACCTGCTTGTCCTTATCGCGCACGACGATCACGGAACTCCAGGCGGCGTGGATCTCTTTGGTGAAATAGCTGCCGACCCGCGGTACCTGTTCAACCCGGCCGATGTTGAGCCAGGCCTTCTTGAAAATGGCCTCCCGCTCGAGTTCGAAGACCTCCGGTGAGATCGAATCCTCATACGACATCGG
>NZ_JBSFRU010000275.1:0-9089 GCF_053589395.1 Nocardia sp. NPDC003345 | reverse complement strand
GTCGTCAATATGTTCTATAGAATCTTTTTTCTGATCTATCGAATATTGGCGTGCTAATCTGGGGCTCGCCAGCCGCGCCGGTGTCCCGGCGCACCGGCAGGAGCCGACCGAGTCCGATCAGGAGCCGACCGCAGTGACCCAAACCGATGCCCCCCTGCCGCAGAGCCGTACCTCCTACGTGCTCGAGCGCCTGCGGGCCGATATGGATTCAGGCGTCATCAACCCCGGCGACCAGCTCCGCCAGACCGCGATCGCCAAGCGATACGGTGTGAGCCCCACCCCCGTCCGCGAGGCGCTGCGCATCCTCGCCGCCGACGGCGCCGTCGACTACACCAGTCACCGGGGCGCGACCGTACGAGATTTCACGCCCCAGATGGCCCAGGACCTCTACCGGATGCGCGCCGAACTCGAGGGCCTGGCCTGCGAGATCGCCTGCGAGCGAATGACCGACGACGATTACCGCGCCGTCCTGCGGGCCAACGAGACCCTGGTGCGCGCGACCGCCGCAGGGGAGGATCCGGCCCGGCTCTCCGTACTCAACCGGGAACTGCATTTCGCCATCTACGCCAGCACCTCGGCGGCGGTGGTCGATTCGGTGCGGCACCTGTGGGAACGGTTCAAACCCTCGGTCACCCTGTGGGGCGTGCAGTCGTTCTGTCACGCGCTGGACCAAGACCACGACGTGATCCTGGCCGCGCTCGAACAACGCGACGGCGCCGCCGCGCGCACCGCCATGCGCGACCATGTCCTGCACGCCTGGGAACTGCGCCAGACCAACACCGATCTCAGGGCGGGAGGATCCGAAGCAGCGGAGCCGGCCGTCACCGAGACCGGGCGCTGAACCGATCGTGAGACGGCCGACCTGGTTCATTGCTGTCGCGACCGTTTCGCTGCTGTCGCATACCGTTCTCAGCGGCGTCCGCACGCTGATCTCCTACCGGGCCCTGGCCCTGGGCGGAGACGGCCTCACGGTAGGCCTCATCACCGCGGCGTTCGCCGTGTTGCCGCTGGTCGTCGCGCTGCGGATCGGCCGCGCCGTCGACCGCGGGCTGGCCGTTCCGGCCCTGCGCCTCGGCCTGATCCTGACAGTCGTCGCCGTGGTGCTCGCGGCCACGAGCACCCAACTGCTCGTTCTCGGCACCGCCAGCGCGTTACTCGGCCTCGCCCAGATGCTGCACACAGTGGCCTGTCAGAGCATGGTCGCGCTGTGGTCCCCGCCCGAACTCATGGATTCGCGCTTCGGCCATCTCACCTTGAGCGTTTCGGTCGGGCAGCTGCTCGGTTTTCCGATCGCCGGTCTGGTGGCCACCCTCACCACCCAGGATTCGGGCGCGGTCAGCACCGGCCCGGCACTGCTGGTGATGGGCGCGATCGCCGCCGCGGCCGTGTTGCCGGCCTTCCTGTTCGCACCCGGGAACACCACGCGGGTCAGCCGGTCCGATGCCGCCGGCGGACAGCAGTCCACCTTCCGGCTTCTCGCGACGCCCGGCATGAAACCCGCGATCTTCTCCAGCCTGACCGTGCTCACGGCCATGGACCTGCTGATGGCCTACCTGCCGGTACTGGGTCAGCAGATGGGGCTCAGCGTCGCCACGGTCACCGCCCTGCTCACCGCCCGGACCGTGACCTCCGTGCTGTCCCGCGCGACCATGCCGATCCTGCTCCGGAAGGTGCCGCGGCGGTGGCTCCTGGTATCCGCCACCCTGGCCTCGGGCATCCCCATGGCGCTCGTCCCGTTCACCTCGGCCGTCGTCCCGCTCATGCTGGCCATGCTGCTGATGGGGTTCTTCTGGGGTGTCGGCCAGCCGCTCACCATGTCCTGGGTGACCGTGATCGCCGATTCCCGCAACCGCGCCGCCGCGCTCGCGGTCCGGCTGGCCGGCAACCGGATCGGCCAGGTCGCGGTACCGGTGGTGGCGGGCAGCCTCTCCGGCCTGATCGGAGTCGGCGCCATCTTCCACGCCAGCGGCCTGCTGCTGATCTCTTCCGGCCTGCTCACCCATTCGGCCACCCGCGAGATATAGCCCGGGCCGGGTAACCGCCCGCTCCTCGAAGGAATACCAGTGTCCCAGTCCTGCCCCCACCGCCGGCGCACCGTTCTCGTCGCCCCCGGCTCCGATGAACGCAAGGCCCGCAAGGCCCTGATCTCGACCGCGGACGAGGTGGTCCTCGATCTCGAGGACGCCGTGCCCCCCGCCGGCAAGCAGCGGGCACGGGAGCTGACCCAGCGGCTGCTGCGCGAAACCCCGCGGCCGGCGGGAATCGTATCGATCCGGGTCAACGGGCTCACCACCCCCTGGGCCGAGGACGATCTCATCGCGTGCGCCGGACTGTCCGGGCTCGCGAGCATCGTGCTGCCGAAAACCGAATCCCCCTCGGACCTGATCCACGTCGACCGGGCCCTCTCCGGCACCGGAATCGGCGTACAGGCCCTCGTCGAGACGCCACTCGGACTACGCGAGATCGACCGGATCACTGCGGCCACCTCCCGGCTCGCGGCAGTCATCATCGGGTACGCCGACCTCGGTGCGGCACTGGGCCGCTCGCCCTCGGCACCTTCGGAACAATGGCTCGCGATCCAGGACCGCGTCCTGATCGCCGCCCGCACGAGCGGGATCGCCGCGATCGACGGACCCCACCTCGGTATCACCGCCGACGAACAATTCCGGCGGGCATGTGGATGGACCCGCGCGCTCGGCTTCGACGGCAAATGGGTGATCCATCCGGCCCAGGTCGAGACGACCACAGCGATTTTCACCCCCGCCGAGAGCGCGGTCCTCCGGGCCCGGCGCGTCCTCGCCGCCCTCGACGAAGCCCGCGCAGGCGGCAGCGGAGCCGTACAACTGGATGGGCAGATGCTCGACGAAGCGGTCGCCGTCGCGGCGCGCCGGGTACTCGCCCAGGCAGGCGAGCACTCGTCGTGACGTGGCGGCGGCTCCCGGACCCCGCCCCGCGTCAGGCCGTCTGGATACGGAGGTGACACACCAGGGTGTCGGGCAGACGGCGCAGATGACGTTCGATCTCGTCACTGCGGTGACTGGGTAACAGGTGATTCCATCCCGCGGGTGGATCGATCTCGGCGATCAGGACGATGGTGCGAGAGCCGGTGAAACTGTCGCGGACGAAGCGGGCGATGGGTTCGCCGACCGTCGCGTCGTCGTCGAGCAGTACCAACGGAATCCCCGGGTGCCATTGCTCCCAGATCCGCTCCGATTCGGCACGATCCGCACCGGGCAGCAGGACGTGTACCGCCACCACCTCGGTGCCGATCGACAACGCCGCGGACAGCGCGCGGTGGCTGAGTTCGGAAACCTCCGCGACCGGAACGACCACCGTGGTCGGCCCGGGCCGGGGCGGAGCCGGTAGGAGTCCGCTCCCGCGATGACGGCTCATCCGGGTGTAGGTGCGGCGAACACGTCGCATGGCCACCACCAGCAGCGGCAATACCAGGACGATCAGCCAGGCGCCCTCCGTGAATTTCATCGTGGTGGTCACCACGGCCGCGGCCGCGGTGAGCGTGGCACCGAACCCGTTGAGCCCCAGGCGCGCCCGCCAGCGCGGTCCCCGGTGACGCCACCAATGCCGCACCATCCCGGCCTGGGCGATGGTGAACCCCACGAAGACACCGATGGCGAACAGCGGGACCAGCGTGTTCATCTGCCCACCGGAACCCACGAGCAGCACCGCCGCCCCCGCACCGAGCGTCAGGACTCCGTACCGGTAGACGCGGCGCGGTGAGGCGACCGCGAAGCGGTGCGGCAGGCAGTTGTCCTCGGCGAGGAGCTTGGTCAGGGTGGGCAGGCCACCGTAGGAGGTGTTCGCGGCCAGTGCCAGCAGTGCGATCGTCGCGAACTGGACCGTGTAGTAACCGATCCCGTCACCCAGAGTCGCGCTGGTCAACTGGGAGAGCACAGTGACACCCGCGACCGGATGGATCTCGAATTTCTCGATGAGCACGGCCAGCCCGAGGAGCATGGCGCCCAGCAGCAGGCCGAGAGTCACCTCCGCGCGCTGGGCCCGCCGGACCCGTGGCTCCGCGAAACTCGGCACCGCGTTCGCGATCGCCTCGACTCCGGTCAATGCCGCACACCCACTCGAGAACGCTTTGAGCAGCAACAGGACCCCGACAGTCTGCATATCGGTTGCCGCCACCGCGGCGGGAGCCGCTTCGGCCGGTTCGTCGCGGAACAGCCCCGCGACGATCACCGCGAAGATCCCCACAACGAACAGAATCGTCGGTGCCATGAAAACGCGCGCGCTGTGCACGATCCCGAACAGATTCAACACGGTGATACCGGCTGTCACCACGAGACAGATCTCGATACCCGCTCCGTGCAATTCGGGAAAGGCGGAGGTCAGTGCCGCCACACCGGCCGCGACCGATACCGCGACATTGAGCACGTAGTCGACGATCAGCGAAGCCGCTGCGACCAGCCCGGTACGCGGGCCCAGGTAGCGTTTCGCCACCGCATATGCCCCACCGCCGTCCGGGAACGCAGCGACGACCTGGCGATACGACGCGATCAGCACCGCCAGCAGTACCGCGATCGCGGCGGTCACGGGCACCGTCATACCCAACCCGGCCGCTCCGGCCACGGCCAGCACCAGCACGATGGCCTCGGGACCGTAGGACACCGACGCCATCGCATCCAGTGACAACCCCGCCAAACCGGTGGGTACGGTCAAACCTCGCCTGCGGCCGGCCGGAAGCGGGCGTTGCGCCCCGGCATCGGCCTCGTGTAATACAGCGGTCATCGCACGAGTGTGGGCCCCTCCGGCAGCCGGCGGCCCCGCCGCTTACGCGATCTTGACAGACCATGCCCCACCCCGGTTTCAGGCCCGGGAACAGCCACGTCCGCGACCCCGGACCTCGCCGGCCGATCCCGGCGCGGCGGCCGCCATCATCTTTCCGGAGAATCCCCGGGGCCGCCGGGTTGCCAGGCCCGGAGAAGGTCCGGTGGCGTGAACCCGGCGTCGATATGCGTGGTGGTTACTCCGGACCTCGCGACCGCGACGAGGGGAATCGGGGCGTCGGTGACACGATGGCGGTGATACTGCAGTGCGGTCAGATCGTGGGTGTCGAAGGGAGAGTTCTCCAGCCATTTGATCGACCCGAGGAATGCGAGTTCGTGGGCGATCGGCTCCCGGTCCGCGCCGACGATATCGATTTCCACATCGTTGCTGCGAGTCCAGTAGCCCCCGATCGCGGGGGCCGACGGGATGCCCTGTGCGGGCAGCAGACGCGCAAGTGATTCCCGGACCAGCGGTTCCACGGCCCGGCCACGCCAGCTCGTCCAGCCACGGCGGATTCGCTCGAGGGTGAGGTCCGGACGCATCCGGTCCAGCTCGGTGAGATGCGGCCCCAGGAAGGTCAACCAGAAGCGCAGGTACGGGTCGGTGATCCGGTAACGGCGTTCTTTGGAGGGTGTGAGGCTGATCGGCAGCTCCGCTGCCACAACACCCTTGGTGATCAAGACTTCTGTGGCCCTCGTCAGCGTGGAGTGCGAAATGCCGCCTGCTGCTCGGGCGATATTGGTGAAGCTGCGTTCGCCGCTACCGATTGCCGCCAAGACTTGACGGGCCTGACTTCTGTCCGGGAATTCGGCAGCCAGGGACAGCTGCGCGGAGACAACCAACGGGCTCAACGGGTCTGCCAGCTCCCGGGAAAGAAAGGCTTCGACATCGTCGCCCGCCCGCCACCGCGCCGTGATGACCGGCAACCCTCCGGTGACCAGGGCAGCGTCGAACGCCGCCGCCGGCTCCAGCCCGGTCATATCCGCGACATCGTGGGGATTGAGTGGACCCAGCCGCATTTCGGTACCGCGCTGGTGGAAGGGACGCCCATAGGAGGTGAGTGCCTGCATCATGGCCAGATCGGAACCGATGAGAATCAGCAGCACCGGTTTGCGGCACAGTTCGCGATCCCACGCTCGTTGCAGGACGCTCTCGAATGCTCCGTCGGGGTCCATCAAGTACGGCACTTCGTCCAGCACCACCACGCTGGGCTCATCCGTCGGCAGAATGCCGGCGAGCTGGCGCAACGCCGCGGTCCAGTTTCCGGGCAAGGCCTCGGCGAAGATATCGGCACCCGGCAGCGACGAACTGCGCACCTCGTCGACGAACGACGCCAGTGGGTCGGTGCCGAACCCGATCTCGCTGGTGTAGTAGATATTCGGCACCCGATTCCGGTCCACGAACTCTTCCACCAGAGCGGATTTACCGATCCTGCGTCGCCCGCGCAGCACCAGGCAACGCCCCGGTCGCGCGGTCCCCATTTCTGCCCGCACTCCGGACAGTGCGGTAGTGAGGATGCCCAGCTCATGTTGTCGTCCGATGAAGTCGACCATGCGCGCTCCCGCCCTGCCACCATACTGTCGTCACCGATACTATCGACAGCGATAGTATCGGATACGGAAGTAATACAGAACGCGGGACGCCGATACCGGTGCCGAGCCGAAAGGGTGCGCAGATCGGACACCAGGGGCCCATAACCGGGCCGGTGACGGGTGCAGTCGCCGACCGAGGCCCGGAGTTACTCCGGTGAAGCGGTACGTAGCCGGCCGAAACGGTCCACCGCCGGTGGCGGTGGCCCCTGATCGGGTCGCCGATGGTCGGTATCACCGGCCCCGACCCGGTTGGCGCGCTCGGCGAGGGAAGTAAGACCCAGGTGGGCGTCGGCGGTGAAGCACACGATTTTGCCCTTGTGATTCTTCGAGCGGCCGAGTATTCCGGCATCGGAAAGCTCGGCGAGGGCACGGTGGGCGGCGACGGCCGACACGCCATACCGGGTGGCGGCCGATTCTGTGGTGAGTACCGGATGTATGGACAGGTCCGCGAGAATCTTCATAGCTACCGCGTCCCGACGGGGTACGGCGGGGCTGGTGCCCTGTCGGCGACGGTGCTCGACCAGGCGTTGCAGGAGTTGTTCGTCGAGCGCGGCGGCGTCTCGGGCCAGCCGCACTCCGGTTTGCGCTGCCTGCTCGGCGGCCTGGGCGAACCCGATGACCCAGTCGTCGGTGTGCGGTTCCGGATCACGGTAGGAGGTCAGGCCTGCCAGATAGATGTCGGTGCGGGCAGCGAAAACGGCGCTGATCGGGATCAGGGTGTGCCGCAGGGCGTCACAGCGTCGCAGCACGGTGTGGATCAGTGCGCGGCCGGTGCGTCCGTTGCCGTCGATGAACGGGTGGATCGTCTCGAACTGCGCGTGGGCGATCGCGGCCCGCACGACCGGATTGCCGTGAGTGGCGGTCAGGAACGCCGCCAAATCCGCGACCAGGGCGGGCACCTCGGACTCGGGTGGGGGTACGAAATCGGCCCGCAACGGACTCCACCCGGGTCCGCCCACCCAGTTCTGTTCGGTGCGCAGACCGGCCGGTAACCGGGGTTCGATGGTGTGCTGCAGATCCACGATGTCTTGTGTCGTGATGAGCCTGGACCGATCGGCCAGGGAATCGATGGCCCGCTCAGTGGCTGCCCCGGGCCCCGATGCGTTCATCGGCCCTGGCCAGCACTGCCAGCGCATCCTCGGCGGCCTGCTGGGCCCGAGGTCCGATCTGCGGAAGGTCCACCCCCAGCGGATCGGGTATGTAGGCCGGGTAAGTTCCGGCCTGCCGATCACGGCGGGCGAGCAGGCCCTCGTCCGACGGCTGCCACACCCGTTCCTCGTACCTCGCCACGGCCCCTCCTCAACGTTGAACATCGCCTCAGAAACCTAACCTTAGAGTACCTAAAGTTAATTTCATTGGGCGATCGCGGAAGGTCCGACTGAGAGAGATCCACCGCCTGGTCGCCGGATCCCGCGGGAGCGCAGCGCCCAGGCGAGGGTCCATGAGCTCGGTGTAGTCGATCACCCACCGGAGTCACCGCCGGCTGCCCCGCCTCGATTCGCCGAACCCGTGCCACAGTGACAGCGAGCGCCGGGGCGCCAGATGCCCCCGCAGCGAAATGACCGACCGCATCCACCCATCGGGCGGCGGCTGTACTCAACCCGAAGCGCCAGGAATACAAGAACGATCGCCGTTTCGTTCGACCGAATGGAAACCGGGCGCGTAACGTCGGCATACTTTTTGGTGATCGGCCGAAAAGAAAAGCAGGTCGAACCATGCTGTCCGGTCCGACCTGCTTTGCTGCTCCCCCAACTGGACTCGAACCAGTAACCTGCCGATTAACAGTCGGCTGCTCTGCCAATTGAGCTATAGGGGATTGCTCACCGGCCCCGCCCGTACCGGGCTGGCCGAGAGGAAACTCTAGCGTATGGGTGGGCGCGCGCCCAAATCGCGGGGTCGGGCCGGAGACGGGGCCGGAAAACGGGGGCTGAGCGGCCGGTCCGCCGCGGCGCCGGATCGACAGGCGTCGGTGCGGTCGGGCAGGATGGGGCGGCACGGACTACTGGGAGGAGCTCGACCGAAATGCTGCGGTTGATCATCGGTATCGCTGCCGGTTATGTGCTGGGCAGTAAGGCCGGACGGGCGCGCTATGAGCAGATCAGCGCCAGTGCCCGTGCGGTGGCCGGCAGCCCGGTGACGCGCAAGCTGGTGATGGTGAGCCGGCAGAGACTGTCGGACCGGTTGAGCACTCGGCCGAAACTGGAGCCGATGGAGCCGCTGGACGAGCGGACCACGGTAATGGTCCCGCACGACCAGCTGCGCCGGCGTTAACCGGCGGCCGAATGGCCGTCGTTGCCCATGGCCTGTTCGAGCAGGCTCTTGCGGTACTGCTCCAGCGCCACCAGATCGCCGAACAGGGCCATATAGGTGTCCGGGTCGTCCACCGAGGACACGCGGTGCAGGCGGGATTTGAGTTCGGCGATCTGGCGGCCGACCCACGCGGCCTGCGCGTTGGCCAGCACGCCGGTGATGAAGCGCGGAATATCGTTGGTCGTCTTCACCGGTAGCGGCTCGCTGGCCAGTTCCGAGATCATGGCGCGCAGTGTGAGGTCGTCGGTGCGGTCGGCGATGGCGTGGATCCAGTCGGCGCCCGACAACCCGGCCGCGGCACCACCCGCTTCGCCCATGAGGCGGCGCACCTCGATATAGGCGGGATGGGTGAAGGCGTCGGTTTCCAGGGCGTCGAACGCCGGACCCGCGATC
>NZ_JBSFRU010000274.1:0-9119 GCF_053589395.1 Nocardia sp. NPDC003345 | reverse complement strand
GGCGGCGCCGAGTTGCTGGGCACTGCGCACCACCTCCTCGTAGGTGATCACGTAGCCGAGCGCCGAATCCTTCAGGGCCACCACCATCTGTGAGATGAGCGCGGGCAGCATGGCCGTGATCGCCTGGGGGAGCAGGATGAGCCGCATCAGCTGGCCCTTGCGCAACCCGAGCGCGACACCCGCCTCGGACTGTCCTTTCGGCAGCGAGAGGATGCCCGCGCGGACGATTTCGGCGATCACCGATCCGTTGTAGATCGTCAGCGCGGTGACCACCGCCGCCAGCGCCAGGTACTCCGAATCGAACAGGTCGTATTCGGAGTACAGCGCGAACAGGAAGATCATCAGGATCAGCACCGGGATGGCGCGGGCGATCTCGACGACCGTACCGGCCGTCCAGCGCACCCAGGCATGGTCCGAGAGCCGTGCGATACCGAAGACCATACCCAGCACCAGCGCGAAGACGATCGACAGCAGCGCCGCGACGACCGTGCCGCGCAGGCCCGGCAGGATATAGGTGCTCCACACCGCGCCGTCGAGGAACGGTTCCCATTTCTCGGCGGTGAACTGACCCTTGTCCGCGAAACCGCGATAGACGAACCAGCCGGCGGCGAGCACCGCGACCAGGATGACGACCGAGTAGATCAGGTTGCGGACCTTGGCGACCGGGCCGGGCGCGTCGTAGAGAACAGATGCCTCGCGCATCAGCGTGCCACCTCGTATCGTTTGGCCAGGGTGCCGAACAGCAGTCCGGCCGGCAGCGTCAGGATCACGAAACCGAGCGTGAAGATGGCGCCGATGGACAGCAGGGCCGCCTCGGTCTCGATCATGTTCTTCATCAGGAACGAGGCCTCCGCCACGCTGATCGCCGAGGCGACCGTCGTGTTCTTGGTCAGCGCGATGAAGACGCTGCCCAGCGGGCCGATGACCGAGCGGAATGCCTGGGGCAGCACGATGATCCGCAGGTTCTGCAGGAAGCTCAGCCCCAGCGAACGTCCCGCCTCGGACTGCCCCAGCGGTACGGTGTTGATACCGGCGCGCAGTGATTCACAGACGAATGCCGCCGTGTACACGCTCAATCCGATAACCGCCCAGCGGAAATTGTTGTCGGCCAGCGAGGTCGGTCCTTCGGAGGCCAGGTTCATTCCGAGCGTGGAGTACAGGCCCAGCGAGCAGAACACCAGGATCAGGGTGAGCGGGGTGTTGCGGAACACGGTCACATAGGCCGTACCGGCCCACCGTGCCACCGGAACCGGCGAGACCCGCATCCCGGCCACGATCGTGCCCAGAACGAGCGCCCCCACCGTGGACAGCAGGGTGAGTTTGATGGTCATCCAGAATGCCTCGAGCAACTGGGTGTCGTATTCCGAGATCAAATCGAACACAGTGGTTACGCGCCTCCGATTGGCGGAATTGGGCCGATCGCGGGTCCGGGCCGGCTGCGGCCCGGACCCGCGGTTCGGTGGGTCAGTACCGGTCCACCTTCGGGGCCTCCGGGGTCTCGTAGCTCGAGGCCTTGCCGACAACATCCTGGAAGGCGGTCGCCCAGGCGCCCGAGGAGATCATTTCCTCGATCGCGTCGTTGATCTTGTCGCGGGTTTCCTTATCGCCCTTCTTCACACCGATGCCGTAGTTCTCGGTGGTGAACGGCTCGCCGACGACCTTGTACTTACCGGGCGACTGCGAGGCGTAGCCGGCGAGAATGATGTCGTCGGTGGTCACCGCCGCCACGGCGCCGCTGTTGAGGCCCTCCAGGCACAGCGAGTACGTGTCATAGGTCTGCAGCTGGGTGTCGGGGTACTTCTTCTGGATGTTCTGCGCGGGCGTGGAGCCGGTCACCGAGCACACGGTCTTGCCGGCCAGATCCTGCGGGCCGTTGATCGCGTTGTTGTCGGCCCGTACGAGCAGGCTCTGCCCGGCGACGTAATAGGGCCCGGCGAAATCGACCTTCTCCTTGCGGGAGTCGGTGATCGAGTAGGTGGCGACGACGAAATCGACCTGCCCGTTCTCGATCAGGGTTTCGCGCTGCGCGGACGGGGCTTCCTTGAAGGTGATGGCATCGGGCTGGACGCCCAGTTTGGAGGCCACGTACTTGGCGACCTCGACATCGAATCCGCTGTAGGTGCCGTCGGTGTTGCGCAGGCCCAAGCCCGGCTGATCGTATTTGATGCCGATCGTGAGCTCGCCCTCCTGGGCGTTCTCCAGCGCGGTCTTATCGCTACCGCCACCGCAGGCCGCGGTGGAGACCACGGCGGCGGTCACGGCGACCGCACCGACCGCGAGGCGGAATGCTCGGTTGATCCTCATCGGTTTCCTTCCCTCATCTCGATGGCGCTGTGCCATCGCGTGTGCCTGTGTCCGCACGGGCGGACGCGCCGGCGTCCGATCGGTATCGCCGGGCGCGCGTCGGTTCAGTGGCTCAGGATCTTGCCCAGGAAATCCTTGGCGCGTTCGGATTCGGGCGCACTGAAGAACGTCTCCGGGTCGGTGTCCTCCACGACCTGGCCGTCGGCCATGAACAGGACCCGGTCGCCGGCGCGCCGGGCGAAACCCATCTCGTGGGTGACGACCAGCATGGTCATACCCTCCTTCGCGAGGGACACCATGACCTCGAGGACCTCGTTGACCATTTCGGGGTCGAGGGCCGAGGTCGGCTCGTCGAACAGCATCACCTTGGGGCTCATGGCCAGCGCCCGGGCGATGGCGACGCGCTGCTGCTGGCCGCCGGACAGCTGCGCCGGGTACTTGTCGGCCTGGTTCGCGATACCGACCCGGTCGAGCAGCTCCATGGCCCGGCTGCGCGCCGCGTCCTTCTTGGTCCCGCGCACCTTGACCGGCGCGAGCATCACGTTCTCGACGATCGTCTTGTGGGCGAAGAGGTTGAACGACTGGAACACCATGCCGACATCGGCGCGCAGCGCGGCCAGCGCCTTGCCCTCGGCGGGCAGCCGGACACCGTCGACCAGGATCTCACCGGAGTCGATGGGTTCGAGGCGGTTGATCGTGCGGCACAGCGTCGACTTCCCGGAGCCCGACGGCCCGAGTACGATCACGACCTGCCCGCGGGGCACCTCGAGGTTGATATCACGCAGAACGTGCAGAGCACCGAAGTGCTTGTCGACCGCGCGCATGGAGATCATCGGTGGCGCGGCGTTGTCGCCGGCTGCAACGGGAGAGTCGGCATCGGTGGCGTCGATCATGGTCCAAACCATAAGCCCGTTTTCTCTGATTCGCGGACCTTCGGGCGACACGCTGGGCGCCACACCGGGCGGATATCCCGCCTTAACCCGATGATCATCTATCGTATTCAATTCGCTCCGACCCGATTTGGGCCGTTTTCCCGCTTGCCGTGCGCCCCCGCGGCCGGGCACACGGTTCCGGAATCCGGGATCGGCGGAGGTGACGTGACCGGGCTCACGGTCCACGCCCGGCCCTGGTCGGAGCCGAGGCACGCGGAGACCCGAGTGCGGATCTGCCGGAAGAGACCCGGATGGCGGGCCGTACCCTGGACGCGTGGATTCGATCGGACAGGTAGCGCCGCCCACCCGGATCGAGCCGGCCGGCGCACGCAGTTACGAGGTCCGCACCTTCGGTTGCCAGATGAACGTGCACGATTCCGAACGCTTGTCCGGCCTGCTCGAGGATGCGGGCTATACGAAGGCCGTGCCCGGGGCGACGGCCGACCTGGTCGTCTTCAACACCTGCGCGGTGCGGGAGAACGCGGACAACAAGCTGTACGGCACCCTCGGGCACCTCGCGCCGGTCAAGGCGTCGCGGCCGGGTATGCAGATCGCCGTCGGCGGCTGCCTGGCGCAGAAGGACCGCGATACCGTGGTGCGCAAGGCGCCCTGGGTGGACGTGGTGTTCGGGACGCATAATCTCGGTGCGCTGCCGGTGCTGCTGGAGCGGGCGCGGCACAACGACGAGGCCCAGGTCGAGATCCTCGAATCGCTGGAGGCGTTCCCCTCGACGCTGCCCGCGCGGCGGGAGTCGGCATACGCGGGCTGGGTGTCGATCTCGGTCGGCTGCAACAACACCTGCACCTTCTGCATCGTGCCGTCGCTACGCGGCAAAGAGGTCGACCGGCGCCCCGGCGATATTCTCGCCGAGGTGCAGGCGCTGGTGGAGCAGGGCGTCCTGGAGGTCACGCTGCTGGGGCAGAACGTCAACGCCTACGGGGCGTCGTTCGCCGATCCCGATCAGCCCCGCGACCGCGGCGCCTTCGCGAAACTGCTGCGCGCCTGCGGCGGTATCGACGGACTGGAGCGGGTCCGCTTCACCTCGCCGCATCCGGCCGAGTTCACCGACGATGTCATCGAGGCGATGGCGCAGACCCCCAATGTCTGCCCGCAGTTGCATATGCCGCTGCAGTCCGGCTCGGACCGGGTGCTCAAGGCCATGCGCCGGTCCTACCGGAAGGCCCGGTTCCTGGGCATCATCGACAAGGTCCGGGCGGTGATGCCGCATGCCGCGATCACCACCGACATCATCGTCGGCTTCCCGGGTGAGACCGAGGAGGATTTCCAGGAGACCCTGGACGTGGTGCGGCAGGCCCGGTTCACCAGCGCCTTCACCTTCCAATACTCGCCCCGGCCCGGTACACCGGCGGCGGAGATGGGCGATCAGGTGCCCAAAGAAGTCGTGCGGCAGCGCTACGACCGGCTGATCGCGCTGCAGGAGCAGATCTGCCTGGACGCCAACAACGAACTGCTGGGCACCGAGGTGGAGCTGCTGGTCGCGGCGGGCGCAGGTAAGAAGAACGCCGCCACGGCCCGGATGAGCGGGCGGGCCCGCGACGGCCGGCTGGTGCATTTCCGGCCCGACGGTGCCGCCGAGCCGATCCGGCCCGGCGATCTCGTGACCGTGACGGTGACCGACGCGGCGCCGCATCATCTGATCGCGGACTCCGGGGTCCGCACCCACCGGCGTACCCGGGCCGGTGACGCGCACGAAGCCGGGACCACCCCGAAGACGGCGCCCATCGGCGTCGGGCTGGGGATGCCGCGGATCGGGGCGCCCGAACCGGAGCCGGTGGCCTCCGGATGCGCTTCGGGTTGCGGAATATGACGACCCCCGCGGGGCACGGTGCGGACCGGGAACACGGGCCCGGCCCCGGCGAGGGGACCGGAGCGGAGGCGGCGGGCTCTTCCGCCGATCCGGGCGTGCCCGGCGGTGCCGGTTCGGCCGGGGATCCCGGCGGCGCCGGTGAAAGCGGTGCCGAGGAAACAGCCGACGGAAACGAGGACGATGTGAAACCGGCCGAGGCCACCGAGAAATTCGAGGAGTTCCGCGACGACCTGGACGCGGTGGAGCGCAGGATCGCGGGTGAGATCGACCCCGGAGTGCGGGCCATGGTGGTGGCGGGCGCGGTATTCGTCCTGCTGCTGTCGCTGGTGCTGCCCCATGCCGGTGGCGCCCGCGGATTCGATGTGCTGCTCGGATCGGAGGCCGCCGCCGCCGAGCACATCGGACTGCCGTCGCGGATCTTCGTCTGGTTCGTGGCGCTGTTCGGGATCGTGTTCTCACTGCTGGCGCTGATGACCCGGCGCTGGGTGCTGGCCTGGATCGCGGTCGCCGGATCGGCGATCGGGAGCGCGTTCGGAGTCTTCTCGATCTGGCATCGGCAGACCCCGGGGCTCAACAACTATGTCGGTGCGGGCCCGGGGATCGGACTGATCCTGGGCACGCTCGCGATCATGGTGCTCACCTTCCACTGGGTGAAAGTGGTGTGGAGCCGCACCGCGGTCCAGCTGGCCGCCGAGGAGCAGCGCCGTATCGCCGCCGCGGAGGAGGAACAGCGGCAGCGGCGGCACCGGCTCGGCGAGGACTGACCGCGGTTCCGGCCGGGCGGCGATCAGCCCCGGCCGGGGCCGGGCCGACCGGCGAGATCAGAGATTGCTGACCGCGCCCTCCGCCGCCTCGGCCCATTCCCGCCACTGTTTGGCCTGGTCGAGGGCGCGCTCCGCATCCCGGGTCTTACCGGCCGCGGTGGCCTTGGCCGCCTGCTCCTCGAACTGCGCGACCCGTTCGCGGAACTGCGCGGCGCGGGCCAGCGCCTCGGGGTCGGTACGTCGCCACTGCGCATCGGCCGCCTGGCGCACCCGCTTCTCCACCGCGCGCAGCCGCGCCTCCAGGTCGTGCATCCGCTCGCGCGGCACCTTCCCGATCGCATCCCAGCGTTCCTGCAGGTCACGCAGTGCGGCCCGGGCGCTCTCCAGATCGGCGTCGGGGTCGATGGCCGATTCGTAGCTGCCCAGCAGCTCCTCTTTCGCCGTCGCGTTATCGGCGAATTCCGCGTCGCGTTCGGAAGCGGCGGCGTTGCGGGCCGCGAAGAAGACGTCCTGCGCGCTCTTGAACCGGCGCCACAGCGCCTCGTCGGCCTCGCGCGGGGCCCGGCCGGCGTTCTTCCACTCGACGAGCAGTTCCCGGAAGACGGCGGCGGTGCCGGGCCAATCGGTGGAAGCCGAGAGCTCCTCGGCCTGTACGCACAGCTCTTCCTTGCGGACCTTCGCCGCCGCGCGTTCCCGGTCGAGCTCGGCGAAATGGGCGCCGCGGCGGCGGTTGAACGCCTCCCGCGCCTTGGAATAGCGCCGCCACAGGGCGTCGTCGACCTTGCGGTCCACGCCGCGGATCGTCTTCCATTCATCGAGGATCTCGCGCAAGCGGTCGCCGGCGGCCTTCCACTGGGTGGATTCGGCGGCGATCTCCTCGGCCTCGGCGGCGAGCGCCTCCTTGCGCTCGGTGTGCTCGTGCCGGGTGCGTTCCTTCTCCTCTTTCGCGTGCGCGGCGGCTTCGTCGGAATGCTCGGCGATGGCGCGCAGCCGCTTGGACAGCCCCTCGATATCGCCGATGACGGCGGCGGTGGGCAGCGTATCGGCGAGCGCGAGTGCGGCGGCCTTGGTCTTGCGCGCATCGGTACCGGCGGCGAGCCGGGCCTCGAGCAGCGCGACCTCGGTGGCGAGATCATCGAATCGGCGGCCGAAATGGGCGAGCCCCTCGGCGGCATCCCCGGCCTGCCAGGAGCCGACGACCCGTTCACCGTCGGCGGTTTTCACCCATGCGGTGCCGTCCTCGTCGACGCGGCCCCAGAGCGCGGGATCGGTGGCGGAGGGCACCACCACCGGATGCGGATGCTCGGTGGCCGGAGTCGCCGATTTCATCGCCGCGGGGGAAGGGTGCATATCGCCGGGTTTGGGACGGTTGCGCGGTTTCGGAGCGGTGGACGGGCGACCGGGAGTCCCGGGGCCGGGTTTGGCGGTTCCGTTGCTGTGGGTCATTGCTCCTCGTCCCTGCCGCGCGTCACGGCTGCCTGGTTTACGCGCTGCGCATTCTGGCTATGCTCTGCTCATTCTGGCTACGCCCGCTCATTCTGGCTACGTCTGCCCGTTCCGACCAATCTGTCCGCTGTCGTACACACCGAGCCGGCCGCCGCGTACGAACCGAATCCGCCATCCGGCGGCGAACCCGCCGCGATCCGGTTGCGCCGTCCGCCGCGGGCGGCATACGTCCGGACCTGCGGTTCCGGACCCTGTGCGAACAGGTCCGAATACTTCGCACCCTAGCAATTGCGACCCGGTTTCCGGGAGAGACACTCGTAGCTCGGCTCTGCCGGCGACCGTGGCCTGCCGCACCGGCCGGGTCCGGGCCGGGTGGGCACGGGCTACGGTTGACCGTGTGTTCTGTCTAGCGGCCCTCGTCCCCTCGCCGCCCGTTCTGGTGCCCGAGTTGTGTGGCGGTCCGGCGGTGGCGGATCCGGAAACCGCCCCGGACGCGACGCTGGGCGCGCTGCGATCGGAGGTTCTCGCGGTGGGCGCGGCGCTGGCCGAGGCGGCATCGCAGTGGATCGTGCTGGGGGTGGGGAGCACCGAACAGCGCTACGACACCGACACCGTGGGCACCTTCCGGGGATTCGGCCGCGATGTGCGAGTCTCGCTGGGCGGTCCGGCGGACGGATCGGCCCAGGCGGATCCCGGACTACCGCTGGCGGTACTGATCGCGGGCTGGTTGCGGGGCGCGGTGGCGCCGCACGCGACGGCTCGCGCCCATCTCGTCGCGGCCGACGGACCGGCCCAGCGCTGTGCCGAGATCGGCGCCAAACTACGGGCCGAACTCGACGCGACGGACGAACCGCGGGGAGTACTGGTCGTCGCCGACGGTGCGGCGACCCTGTCGCAGGCGGCGCCGGGGTACTTCGACGCACGGGCCGCGGCGACGCAGGCCGAACTGGAGCGGGCGCTCACCGGCGGTGACCGCGCCGCCCTGCTGGAACTCGACCCCGGCCTCTGCGCCGAGCTCATGCTGTCCGGCCGGGCCGCGTACCAGACACTGGCCGGTCTCTTCGCCGCCGATACCGAACAACCCGAGACGGTCGAGCGCTACCGCGATTCGCCCTTCGGTGTCGGCTACTACGCCGGGCTGTGGCGGCCCGGGGGAGGGCCGCGGTGAGCGGGCCCCGGCCGGTCGCGGTGGTCGGGCCCACGGCCACCGGGAAATCGGATCTCGCTCTCGACCTGGCCGAACAGCTCGGCGGCGAGATCGTGAACATCGACGCGATGCAGCTGTACCGGGGGATGGATATCGGGACCGCGAAGCTGGCGCCGGAGCAGCGGCGCGGAATCGCGCACCACCAACTCGACGTACTCGATGTCACCGAGACCGCGACGGTGGCCTCCTACCAGGCGGCCGCCAGCGCGGATGTCGAGGCCGTCATGGCGCGCGGCCGGATACCCGTGGTGGTGGGTGGTTCGATGATGTACATCCAGGCCCTCCTCGACGAATGGGAGTTCCCCGCGACCGATCCGCGGGTGCGGGCCCGCTGGGAGGGCCTGCTCGCCGGGCAGGGCGTCGCCGCGGTCCACGAGGCGCTGCGGCGGGCCGATCCGGTCGCCGCGGCGACCATCCTGCCGACCGACGGTCGGCGCATGGTGCGGGCGCTCGAGGTCGTGGAACTCACCGGTAAACCCTTCGCGGCATCCGCCCCGGTGATCGGCGAACCGCGCTGGGGGACCCGCATCCTCGGGGTGGACCGGGAAACCGCCGAACTGGACCGGCGGATCGCCGAACGCACCGAGGCGATGTTCGGCGCCGGACTGGTCGACGAGGTCCACGCCCTGATCGAGCAG
>NZ_JBSFRU010000273.1:0-9123 GCF_053589395.1 Nocardia sp. NPDC003345 | reverse complement strand
CTGGTAACCGACGGCCGAGGGCATCCGGCCCAGCAGGGTGGAGACCTCGGAACCGGCCTGGGTGAACCGGAAGATGTTGTCGATGAACAGCAGCACGTCCTGGTGCTTCACATCGCGGAAGTACTCCGCCATGGTCAGCGCCGACAGGGCGACGCGCATACGGGTGCCCGGCGGCTCGTCCATCTGGCCGAAGACGAGGGCGGTGTCCTGGAGCACGCCCATCTCTTCCATTTCCAGGTGCAGGTCGGTGCCCTCACGGGTGCGCTCACCGACGCCGGCGAACACCGAGGTACCGGAGAACTCCCGCGCGATACGGGTGATCATCTCCTGGATCAGCACGGTCTTGCCGACACCGGCACCACCGAACAGACCGATCTTGCCGCCCTTCACGTACGGGGTCAGCAGGTCGAGCACCTTGACGCCGGTCTCGAGGATTTCGGTCTTGCCCTCGAGCTGGTCGAAGCTCGGCGGCTTGCGGTGGATACCCCACTGCTCGCCGTCCCGGCCGAGACCGGGGCTGTCGAGGCAGTCACCGAGGGCGTTGAACACGTGACCCTTGACGACATCGCCGACCGGCACCGAGATCGGCTTGCCGGAGTCACGGACCTCGGCGCCGCGGACCAGGCCGTCGGTGGGCTGCATCGAGATGGTGCGCACGATGTTGTCACCGAGGTGCTGGGCGACCTCGAGGGTCAGCGTCTTGGCAACCGACTTCAGGGTGATATCGGCGGCCAGGGCGTTGAACAGATCTGGGATGGAGCCCCGCGGGAATTCGACGTCCACGACGGGGCCGATGACGCGGACCACGCGGCCCGTGGCGGCGCCGGTCCGGCTCGAGTCTTCTCGAGTAACAGCTGCGGTCATTTGTCTGGTTTCTCTTCCTGCGTCTCAGTCGCGTTCCGAGCTGGCCGCCAGGGCGTTCACGCCGCCGACGATTTCGCTGATTTCCTGCGTGATGTTGGCCTGCCGCAACGAGTTCGCCTGCCGGGACAGGGAGCTCGCCAACTCGTTGGCGTTGTCGGTGGCGGCCTTCATTGCGGTGCGCCGAGCGGCGTGCTCGGATGCCGCTGCGTCGAGCAACGACGCGTAGATCCGCGTGTTGATGTACTTGGGCAGCAGGGCCGCCAGCAGCACATCGGCGTCGGGCTCGAATTCGTACTGCGCGCTCACCTCGGCCGTGGGCGAATCGGACAGCATGTCCTTGCCCAGATCGAAGCTCTCGTCGACGAAGGACACCTGGATCGGCGCCATCCGGCGCACCTCCGGCGTCTGCGACAGCATGCTCACGAACCGGGTGTAGACGATATGGAGTTCGTCCACGCCCACGATCGAACCGGTGCCGTCCGGCGCCGGCACCTCGCCCGCGGACCCGGCCATGAAACTGTCGACCAGGTGGTTACAGGCCGCCGAGGCATCGGGATAGCCCGGCTGCTGGGAGAAACCGGTCCACGAGGCGACCGGCCGCCGATTACGGAAGGTGTAGTACGTCAGGCCTTTGTTGCCCATGACGTACAGCACCGGTTCCTTGCCCTCACCGCGCAGGGTGGTCATCAACTCCTCGGCCCGTTTGAGCACATTGGAGTTGTAACCACCGCACTGGCCGCTGTCGCTGGTGATCACCAGCACCGCGGCACGTTTGGGATCGGGGCGCTCGGTGAGCAGCGGGTGCGTCAGGTTCTTGGACGCACTCGCCAGCTCGGCGACCACCTTGGTGATCTCCTCGGCGTACGGCTTCGCGGCCGCCACCCGGGCCTGGGCCTTGGAGATACGCGAGGTCGCGATCAGCTCCTGGGCCTTGGTGATCTTCTTGATCGAGTTGATACCACGAATACGGGAGCGCAGCTCGCGCAAGTTGGCCATCGGCGGTTCACACTCCTCTCGTTCGTGGTGTCACAGGAAAACAGCGCATGGTTCGCCCGGTCTACTTCTCGACGTGCTTGCGGGTGACCGACAGCGACTCGACCTCTTCGTTCGCGAGCTCGTCCGCACCCGGTTCGTTCACCACGCGGGTGCCGTCGGAGGCCAGGAAGCCCTGCTTGAAGTTGTCGGTGGCGGTCTTGATCTGCTCGGCGGCGTCGCCCTCGAGCACCTTGCCACCGGCAATGCTGGTAAAGGCATCCGCGGCGGTGCCGTGCAGATCCTCGAGCAGTTCGGTGGTGAACCGGCGGACATCGGCGACCGGCACCGAGTCGTAGTAACCGCGATCGACCAGGAAGATCGATACGATCTGGTCCTCGACCGCGACCGGCGAGTACTGGTCCTGCTTGAGCAGCTCCACCCAGCGGGCGCCACGCTCGAGCTGGGCCAGCGACGCGGCGTCCAGGTCGGAGGCGAAGGCGGAGAACGCCTCCAGCTCGCGGTACTGGGCCATTTCCAGGCGCAGCGAACCGGCGACCTTCTTCATACCCTTGGTCTGGGCGGCGCCACCGACACGGGAGACCGAGGTACCGACGTTGATGGCCGGGCGGACACCCTTGTTGAACAGGTCGGACTCCAGGAAGACCTGACCGTCGGTGATGGAGATGACGTTGGTCGGGATGAAGGCCGAGATGTCGTTGGCCTTGGTCTCGATGATCGGCAGACCGGTCATCGAACCGCCGCCCATCTCGTCGGAGAGCTTGGCGCAACGCTCCAGCAGACGCGAGTGCAGGTAGAAGACGTCACCCGGGTAGGCCTCGCGGCCCGGCGGGCGGCGCAGCAGCAGCGAGATGGCGCGGTAGGCCTCGGCCTGCTTGGTCAGATCGTCGAACACGATCAGGACGTGCTTGCCCTGGTACATCCAGTGCTGGCCGAGGGCCGAGCCGGTGTAGGGGGCCAGCCATTTGAAGCCGGCGGAATCGGAGGCCGGAGCGGCGACGATGGTGGTGTACTCCAGCGCACCGTGCTGCTCGAGGGCCGATTTCACGCCCGCGATGGTGGAGCCCTTCTGACCGATCGCCACGTAGATGCAGCGCACCTGCTTGGCCGGATCGCCCGACTCCCAGTTGGCCTTCTGGTTCAGGATGGTGTCGATGCAGACCGCGGTCTTGCCGGTCTTGCGGTCACCGATCACCAGCTGGCGCTGGCCGCGGCCGATGGCGGTCAGGGCGTCGATGGCGGTGATACCGGTGGCCATCGGCTCCTCGACCGGCTGGCGCTCCAGCACGGTGGCGGCCTGCAGCTCCAGGACGCGGCGGTCGTCGGCCTCGATATCGCCCAGGCCGTCGATCGGCTGACCGAGCGGGTTCACCACGCGGCCGAGGAACTTGTCGCCGACCGGAACCGAGAGCACGTCGCCGGTGCGGCGCACCTGCTGGCCCTCTTCGAGCTCGGCGAACTCGCCGAGCACGACGGCGCCGATCTCACGGTCCTCGAGGTTAAGCGCGACGCCGAGCACACCGCCCGGGAATTCGAGCAGCTCATTGGCCATGGCCGAAGGCAGGCCGCTGACGTGCGCGATGCCGTCACTGGTATCGGTAACGACACCGACTTCCTCGATGGAGGTTTCCGGGGTGTAGCTCTGGGTGTAGCTTTCGATCGCGCTACGGATCTCGTCGGAGGAGATCGTCAGCTCCGCCATGTTCTTCCTGCTCTCGGTCTCTGGTCTGGAATGTCGGGGGGTGGGTGCGGTCGGCGCCCGGGTCACCGGGGCCGGTCCGCTAGGTCAGCGAGCGGCGCATCCGTTCCAGCCGGCCGATCGCACTGCCGTCGATCACATCGTCACCGATGCGTACGACGAGTCCGCTGAGCAGACTCGGGTCGGTTTCGACGTGCACGGTGACCGCTTTGCCGTAGATGCGCGCCAGCGAACCCGCCAGCCGCTCCCGCTGGGAATCGGTCAGCGCGATCGCCGAGCGCACATGCGCGACGATCTGTTCACGCCGGGACGCGGCCAGGTCGGACAGTTCGTCGAAGGCCGGACCTATACCGGAACGCTGCCTGGTCACCACCTGTTCCGCCAACGCCTGGGTGACCGGTTCGGTCTTCCCGGACAGCAGCCGTGCGAGGAGGTCGCGTTTGGCCGCCGGAGAGGTGGCCCGATCGGACAGTGCCTGTTCCAGCTGCGGGTTGTCGTTGATGATCCGGCCGAACCGGAACAGCTCGTCCTCGACAGCGGTCAGCCGGTCCTTCTCGGATGCCGACTCCAGCAGCGCCAGCTGCCCGAGCAGCACCAGGGTGTCGACCAGGTCGCGGGCGCGGGACCAGTTCTGGGCCACCGCGGTGGTCAGCACCGCCTGGGTGGCAGCACTGACCCGGCTCCCGAAAACCCGCTCGCTCAGTTCGGCGCGGGCCGAACCGGGCACCGATACGTCCGCGAGCGCCACACGCAGCGGACGCTGGTCGTCCAGTACGTCGACAACGGCGAACAGTTCGGACCCCGTCGTGGCCGCAACACCGTTGCTGCCGGTCAGCGCGGCCCGAAGCGCCTCCTTGGACCGGGAGCTGGCCTCACGGCTCGCTGCGTACATGGTTTTCACTCCTCCGTCGTTACCTTCCGACCCCGATACCGGCGTCCGAACGGTCGATCTCGTCGAGGAATCGCTCGATCGTCGCGGCCTGCTTGGCCTCGTCCGATACCGACTGCCCGATGATCTTCTCGGCCAGGTCCACCGCGGTACGGCCGACCTCGGCACGCAGCTCGGTCAGGATCTGCTGACGCTGGGCTTCCAGCTGGGTGTGCCCGGCCGCGACGATACGGTCGCTCTCGGCCTGGGCGTCGGCCTTCAGCTGGGCGAGGATCTGCTGGCCCTGGGTACGGGCGTCTTCGCGGATCTTCGCGGCTTCCAGCCGGGCGTCGGCCAGCTGCTTCTGGTACTGCTGCAGCGTCTCCTGGGCCTCGGCCTGCGCGGCCTCGGCCCGGTTGATGCCACCCTCGATCTTGTCGGCGCGCTCGTCCAGCACCTTCATCAGGCGCGGAACGGCGTACTTGTAGACCACGAAGGCGATAATCGCCACGCAGACCGCCGACCAGACGATGTCGTACGTCGCGGGAAGAAGAGGGTTCACATCCTCTCCCTCTTCCGCTGCGAGCAGAATGAACTCGTTCATCGGAATCAGAAGATGAAGCCGGCGACGAGGCCGATCAGTGCCAGGGCTTCGGTGAACGCGATGCCGAGGAACATGGTGGTCCGGAGCTGTCCGGCGAGCTCGGGCTGACGAGCGGTGCCCTCGATGGCTTTACCGACGACGATGCCGACGCCGATGCCGGGGCCGATAGCGGCCAGGCCGTAGCCGACAGCGCCGAGACCCTTCAGCGTGGATTCGTTGGTGGCAGCTTCCTGGGCCAGGTACGCGAGGCTCATGAGTCTTCCATTCCCTTTCTGTTGCTCACCCCGCCGGACGGCGTGGTGCAGCAGGTTCTTATCGGTTGTTCCGGTCGTCGGTCAGTGATCGGCGGCGTTGTACGCCAGGCTGATATACACGGCGGTCAGCAATGCGAACACATAGGCCTGCAGGACAATGACCAGCAGTTCGAAGAGCGTGAATGCCAGTCCGCCCAACAGCGAGAAGGGCGAAAAGACCTTCATCCAGTTGTCCGCGTCGAAGAGGAAGAACTGGGTCGCGCTGAAGAACAGCACGAGCATGATGTGACCGGCGAGCATATTCGCCATGAGTCGGACGGTCAGCGTGAACGGCCGCAGGATGAAGGTCGAGAGGAACTCGATCGGAATGAGCAGGACGTGCATGACCGGCGGGACGTCCGGAACGACGATGCTGCTGCGCATATAGGTCAGGAAGCCGTACTTCTTGATGCCCACATAGTTGAACGCGATATAGGCGACCACTGCCAGTACCAGCGGCATACCGATACGCGCGTTCGACGAGATGTTCAGACCGGGGATCACACCCGAGAAGTTCAGAAACAGGACCGTGAAGAAGATCGTCGCGATGAGCGGGAAGAACTTGCGGCCGTTTTCCTTACCGAGCACTTCGTCGCAGATCTGCTCCTTGACGAAGACCATCCCCATTTCGCCGATGTTCTGCAGCTTCTTCGGTACGATTCGCGGGCTGCGGAACGCCAGGAACAGAAATGCGACCAGCACAGCGGTCATCACGAGCCGGACCAGCATCAGCCGATCGAGTTCGAAGGGAGTTCCCTCGAACAGCACCGCCGGAGGGAAGAAGTCGGTTAGCGATGGCGCGTGAAATTCCGCGGCCAAGGTGGTGACGCTCAGCGTTCTCTCCCGTGTTCGGTCCCCGGAAGTTTCGCTCCCGCGGTTCGATCGGACATTGACGATCAATGTGGGTCGACTGAGGTCGGCTCGAAGTTCGTCAGCTGCTGTAGCGGGGTTCCGCGCTGGCGTCTGTACGTGTGTCGGCGACATCGTCGACATGCAGAACCGAACCCATTACGAGCCCGGCACGGCAGTAGCATAGCGACCGCTCGTGAGACCTCGTCGGCACCCCTTGCCGAGTCGCTTGCTTACCAAGACTTTACCAAGAGAACTACGACAACGTGTAGCGGGGGCGATGTTATCTACGACAAGTTGTCGTAGTGTTATCTCACGCGTTCTCGGAATCCTCGTCCGGGCGCTGGTCAGGGACGGTTACATAAGGAACCCGCTGCCGCAATACACCGTAAGTCTCGGCCCCCAGAACGATGATCAGCGCACCGACGACGGTCAGGAACAACGCCATCCTGTCGTAGAACTCGAACCGCTGCAGAACCGCCACCACGATAAGCGCTACCAGCAGTTTTCCGACCCAGCTCGCCAGCATCACCATCCCCGCGGTGGAGGGCGGCAATTTCGCTCCCAACAGGACCACCACGACCGTGGTCAGAATGAAACCACCACCGATCGCGGCGCCGAGCAACGCGCCCCACAACCCCTCGACACCGGCTGCCAGGGTGGCCACGGCGACCGAGAGCACGGTCAGCACGACCAATCCGATCAACCCGTAACGCAGCCCTGCGCGCAGCGGGGCTTCGGGGTCGTCGGAAGCGGTGGGCTCGGCTGGCTTGGTCGACACGGACCGAACTCTACCCGGAGTCGCTGACCGACCCCGCCGCGTCCCGCCGCGCCTGCCGCCGCCACAGACCCGGCACAGCCGTCACCACCAGGGCGAACAGCAGTCCCGCGGCCATCAGCAGCACGACCACCCGGCGGTCCATCACCGAGGTGCCGACCGCACCGAACGCGAGGATGCCGACCCACAGATAGATCACCAGGACGACCCGGCGCTGCGAATGCCCGATCTGCAGCAGCCGATGGTGCAGATGCATCTTGTCGGGCGTGGAGAAGCTCACGCCGGCCCGCACCCGGCGCACGATCGCGAGCAGCAGATCCAGCACCGGGATGAACATGACCGCGCCCACCAGCAACAGCGGCGAGAGCAGGCCGACGATATCGCGCGGCCCGTAACCCTGCAGCGGGATCCGGCCGGACGCACTGGTGGACACCGCCGCCAGCACCAGCCCGATCAGCATCGACCCCGAATCGCCCATGAAGATCCGGGCCGGCGAGAAATTATGCGGCAGGAAGCCCAGGCACGCGCCCGCCATCGCGGCAGCCAGCAGCGCCGGCGGATAACTGTCCACGGAACCGCCCTGCTCGGTGAGCAGCCCCACCGCGAACGCGAACACCGCGAACGACGCGATCAGGCCCAGCCCCGCGGCCAGACCGTCCAGACCGTCCACGAAGTTCATCGCGTTGATCAGGGTCACCGCGACGGCGACGGTCACCAGGCCACCCTGCAGACCGTCCAAGACCACCGTGCTGTTGCTGAACGGGTCGTAGATCAGGTACCAGCCCAGACCCATCACCGCCATCACGCCCGCAGCGGTGACCTGGCCGGCGAACTTGGTCAGCGCGTCCAGACCCCAGCGGTCGTCCACGATGCCCACCGCGACGATGATCGTGGCCGCCACCAGTACCGCCGAGATATCGGGCCGATAGTCGAAGCCGCGGCGCAGCGCCGGCAACTGGTGCGCGAACAGCACCGCCGCCACCACACCGATGTACATACCGACCCCGCCCATCCGCGGAATCGGCTTCACATGGACATCGCGGTCGCGGGGAATCGCCACCGCCCCGAAACCGATCGCCAAGGTCCGGATCCCCCCGGTGGCCAGGAAGGTCACCACGGTAGAGATCAACAGAACCAGCAGGAGCTCTCGCAGCGGGACGACCGCACCGGAACCCGTCATCGCGCCGACCACCACCCCGGCGCCGCTCCGGCCTCCGCGGCCACGACCACATACCGCCGGCGGAGGCCGCAGCGTTGGCGGAGGTATCGCCCACGGACCACCCCGGACGAGCCCGGGGACGAAAGGGCATCATCCGCACGGCGGAGGCCGGAGCGAAGGCGGAGGTATCGCCCTACCGAAACCGGCGCACTCACCGCGGAACAGACCCGGTCAAGGCCTCGGGCGTGGTCCCCAGCACCTCCGCGACCGCCGCCGTCGCCACCGCGCCCTCACGCAGGATGCGCGGCTGATCGCCGGTGAGATCGACAATGGTGGACGGTGTCGCGTGCTCGGCCGGACCACCGTCCAGGTACACCCCCACCACGGACCCGAGCTGCTCCCGCGCCTGCTCGGCATTCGCGGCGGCCGGGCGGCCGGAGATATTGGCGCTCGACACCGCCAGCGGCCCCACCTCCTGCAGCAGTTCCAGCGCCACCGGATGCAACGGCATCCGCAACATCACCGTGCCGCGCGCGTCACCCAGATCCCAGGCCAGCGAAGGCGCCTGCTGCACAACGACACTCAGCCCCCCGGGCCAGAAGGCCCGGATCAGATCCCGCGCCTGCGGACGCACCGAGAACACCAGCCCGTCGATCGTGTTCCACGACCCCACCAGCACCGGAACCGGCATATCCCGCCCCCGCCCCTTAGCCCCCAGCAACGAGGCGACGGCAGCCGAATCGAACGCATCCGCGGCCAGCCCGTACACGGTATCGGTAGGCATCACGACCAGCCGACCCGCTCTCAGAGCACTGGTCGCCGCGGCCAGGCCGGCGGCGCGCGAATCGGAATCGGCGCAGTCGTAGACAGTACTCACGCGCCCCATGGTATGGGCTGTGACATGGCCCCGCCTCCGGCGGGGCGGGGTGGGGCCCCTGGTAGCCCGGTTCTTCACTCCCGCCGGTCGGTCGCTGCGCTCCCTTCCTCTGGTCGCTCCAGAACCGGGCGGGCCCCAC
>NZ_JBSFRU010000272.1:0-9137 GCF_053589395.1 Nocardia sp. NPDC003345 | reverse complement strand
TCGCCGGCCGAGACGGGTGGTCCTTCGCCGGGACCGCGCTGACGGTGCTCGCCGCCTCGGCGCTACTGTTCGGGGCCCTGTTCCCCGATGTGCTGCCCTCCACCATCGATCCGGCCCTGAGCCTGACCGTGGACAACGCCTCGTCCACCCCCTACACGCTGAAAGTGATGAGCTGGGCCGCACTGCTGGTCACCCCGGTGGTCCTCGGATACCAGGCCTGGACGTACTGGGTGTTCCGCAAACGCATTAGGGTCGAACACATCCCACCCGGAATCGGACTTTCCCCCCGCGTCGCCGCCGAGGAGTGACAACTGATGGCCCGCCCGCCCGTGGACCCACGCCTGTGGCGACATGCCCGCTCGGCCAGGAGCTATCTGGCACTGTCCGTAGGTCTTTCGCTGGCGACCACCGTGACCATCGTGGTGACCGCCGTGATGCTGGGCCGGGTGCTGGCCGGTGTCATCACCGATCCCGCCCGTCGCACACTCGGTTCGTGGACCGTGGAACTGGTGGTGCTCGCCCTGGCGCTGGCCGGGCGCGGGCTGGCCGCGTGGTGGCAATCGCGGATCGCGCACCGGGCGGGGGTGCGGGTGGTCGCGGAACTGGAGGAGTCGGTGCTCACCGCGGGCGCCGGGCTCCCACCCCGCGAACTCGACGCGCGCCGGACCGAGATCGCGGTCGTGGTGGGCAGCGGGCTCAGCGGGCTGCGCGCCTATCTCACCGGCTACCTGCCGGCCCTGATACTCGCGATCCTGGTGCCGCCGGTGGTGCTGGTGGTGATCGCGGCGCACGACCTCACCTCGGCGCTCATCGTGATTGTCACCCTGCCGCTCATCCCGATCTTCATGGTGCTCATCGGCCTGCTCACCGAGGGACGCGCCCGGGCCACCCTGGACGCCACCACCCGGCTGTCGGATCGCCTGCTCGACCTGTTCGCCGGTATGCCCACGCTGCGCGCGCTGGGGCGCGAAGGTGTGGACGGGCCGGATATTCCCGGCCGGAGCATGAGCGGCCGGGTCCGGGAACTGGGTGAATCCCTGCACCGGCGCACCATGGCGGCGTTACGGCTCGCGTTCCTGTCCTCGATGGTGCTGGAACTGCTGGCGACGCTGTCGGTGGCCCTGGTCGCGGTGGCGATCGGGATGCGGCTGGTGCACGGCGATATGAGCCTCTACGCCGGGATAGTGGCGCTGGTCCTCGCGCCGGAGGTCTACCTGCCCCTGCGAACCGTCGGCGAGCGCTTCCATGCCGCGCAGGACGGAACCGCCGCCGCCGACAAGGCCTTCGCGATCCTCGACGACGCCCGGACGGAGCCAGCCGCCACCGGTGCGCACAGCGAATGGGCGGGCCGCCCTATGCCCGCGGCCGGGGCCTCGCCCGATCCCGATCCGGCCGGGCCCGCGACGCCTTCCCGGATCGGCCGCGAAGGTTCCGGCCTTCCGGAGCCGGCGGCCGATCGGCGGGGGGCGCTTCTCGGCACCGGTCCGGGCTTCACCTCGGGGCCCGCATCGATCGAAATCCGGGACCTGACCGTCGAATCGAGGGACGGCGCCGCCCCGGACGGCCTGTCCGCGATCCTGCGGCCCGGCCGGGTCACCGCTTTCACCGGTCCCAACGGCAGCGGTAAATCCACTGTGCTGCAGGTGATCCTCGGACTCATTCGACCCACAGCGGGAGCCGTGGTCGCCGACGGTGTGGATATCCGCGCGATGCCACCGGAGCAGTGGTGGTCACGGCTGGCCTGGCTGCCTCAGCGGCCGGTGCTGGTGCCGGGTACCCTGCGCGAGAACCTGGAACTGCTCGGGGCCACCGTCGAGGGCTCGCCCCGCCGCGGCCCGGCCCGAGTGCTCAGCGAACTCGACGCCGCCTGTGCGGTAACCGGATTCGACGCCGTGCTCGAAGCCCTGCCCGCGCGATGGGATACCGTGGTCGGGTCCGGGGGAATCGGGCTCTCGCTGGGACAACGCCAGCGGCTCGCGCTCACCCGCGTGCTCGCCGCGGATCGCCCGATCGTGCTCCTGGACGAACCGACCGCCCATCTGGATCCCGACAGTGAAGTCGAGGTGGCGGCCGCGCTCACCACCCTCGCCCGCACCGGCGTCACAGTGGTGCTGGTCGCGCACCGGCCCGCGCTGCTGTCCGCCGCCGACGAGATCGTCACGGTACCCATGCGTTCCCACCGAATATCGCCATGAACCCACGAAACCCGCCCCGCTCCGCCACCGGCGCCCGTGTAGCCGGGGGCGCTCGCGCCCGTATAACGGGGGGCGCTCGCGCCCGTATGACCGGGCCCCCTGCCGCTCGCCCCGCCCGCCGCTGGGTCCGTACCCGGCTGCTCCTGCGCGATATCCGGCAGATGTGGGCCATGCTCGAGATCCCGCGTTCCCGGCTGGCCGTCGCGGTCGCGTGGGGAGTGCTGGCACTGGGCAGCGGCCTGGGGCTGGCGGCGCTCGCCGCCTGGCTCATCGCCAGGGCCTGGCAGATGCCGCCGGTACTGGACCTGACGGTCGCGGTGGTCGCGGTGCGGGCACTGGGCATCTCCCGCGGCGTATGCCGGTACCTGGAACGGCTGGCGACCCACGATGTGGCTCTGCGGTCGATGACCGCCGCGCGTACCTCGGTCTACCGGGCGCTGGCGCGGGCGCCACTATGGCTGACCCGGCGGTCCGACAGCGGTATGCCCGGTGTCGCCGAAGCCGGCTCCGCCCGCACGGCTCCCACCGCGCCGGGCGTTCCCGGGCGCCTGCGCCGCGGCGACGTGCTGGTTCGCGTCGGCACCGATATCGACGATCTGGGCGCGGTGGTGGTGCGGACCTTCGTCCCGGTAGCGGTCGCGCTGGTACTCGCTCTGGCCGCCGTCGGCCTGCTCGCGTTCGTCTCGGTCGGCGCGGCGGCGATCCTGGCCGCCGCACTGGTGTTCTCCGGCGTGGTGGCGCCCTGGCTGTCGGCTCGCGCCGCCGCCGACGCCGAGCGGGCGGCCCGCGCCGACCGCGCCGAGTTCACCGCCCACGCTCTCACCGTGCTCGACCACGCGGCCGAACTCCGGGTCACCGGAAAACTGGACACCGCGCTCGGTGCGGCCACCGCCGCCAACCGCCGAGTGCTCGCCGCCGAGGACGCCGCCGCCGGGCGGACGGCATGGGCGGCCGCCGCGATCCCGCTCGCCACCGGGGTCACGGTGCTGGCCTCCCTGCTCATCGGCATCACCCTGTACAGCCCCGACGGTGGCGCCCCGGGCGCGATGACGCCGATGGCGCTGGCCGTTCTGGTGCTGTTGCCGCTCTCGTCCTTCGAGGCCACCGGCGCGCTGCCGGCGGCCGCGCAAGCCCTCACCGTGGCCCGCGCCGCCCTGCACCGGCTGCGGGCGGTATCGCCCGACCATCGCCCGGCCGGCGACGCGATCGCCGGCGACCCCGCCCGGCCGGTCGCGGAACCGGCCGGCACCCGCAGACGATTCGGTGCCGGCGGTCACCCCCATCCGTTCCCCTACGCCGACAGCCGCGCCGACGGTGTGGTGATCGGCTGGGTGGGTGACGGCCAATGGCAGATACCGGAGCGTCCGCACGCCTCGCGGGTCGTGGTCATCGGGCCCAGCGGTGCGGGGAAGACGACCCTGCTGATGGCCTGGGCCGGTCTCTTCGACACCCCGGACGAACAGGTGCGGTTCTTCGCCGAGGACGCGCATCTGTTCGGTACCAGCGTGCTGGAGAACCTGCGGGTGGCGCGCGGCGACCTCGACGCCGCCACCGCCGAACGCGCGCTGCGCACCGTCGGGCTGGGGGACTGGCTCGACGGGCTCACCGACGGTGTGAACACCGAACTGACCGGCGGCGCCGCCGCGGTCTCGGGTGGGCAGCGGCGCCGGCTCCTGCTCGCCCGGGCCCTGGTGTCCCCGGCGCGGGCGCTGCTGCTGGACGAACCGACCGAACACCTCGACGCGGCCGCGGGCGCCGAACTGCTGTGCGCCCTGCTCGACCGCGACAGCGGATTGGTCGAACCGGACCGGGACGTGGTGGTGGTCACACATCAGCCGCCGATCGGGCACCGCGCCGGGCTGGTGATCACTGTGGATGAATCCGGCCAGGTCCGGGCCGCTTTCCCGGATCGCCCGGCCGGACGTTACGCCCTCGACGAAATTCCGTTGCCGACCCCTGCCGCGGGTGGCTAGGTTGGTCGTACACAAGGAAGGAGGTGATCCCAAGAATGGAAATTCTCAGGACGCGTGAGGTGGCTGTCAGCTAGCGCTGTAGCCGGCTGTGCACGGATTCCGTTCACCCGACAGCGATGAGCGAATTCCAGGCAGCCACCCGGCCCCCGAGTCCCCGGTCCGTCCGATCGGGATCGGCGGCGAGACTTCGCGGTACTCATACCGCGGGCTCGCACCGATACGGCTCGGGGGTCGTTCCCATTTCAGGAGTCCGCCACCGAACAGCACGCCGGACCGCCGCCGCCCGTACGGAACAACCCGGGTGCTATCAGCCGATATAGCGCTGGAGCCGTGCGGAGAGCCGAGGCTGCAGCGGCCCATCGGCCACCACCCGCTCCTCCACATACGCGAGATCGCCGCCCTCGACGATGCCGTAGAGGCGTTTCGCGCCGCCCACCACCGCGCCGGTCTGGCTGCGAATCACGACATCGGTGGCCAGCTCCCAGGACGACTGGGTCAAAGCGGTGCCGTAGAACAGTTCGACGATGCCGGTGCTGTGGGTCAGCAGCAACTCCAGCACCTCGTCGTCGTCATCGGTTCCCACCCGCCAGAAACCGCGCTCCCGCAGATCCGGCCCGCCGTAGCCGCCGTCGACCTCCACGAACCAGGACCGCGAATCCCAGCTCAGATAATCCCCGCCGTCGTGGGACACCACGATCTGCTGACCGAACCGGTAGTCGCCGCGTTCGGGATTGTTGCCCTCACCCTCACCGCGCCACACCCCGACCATCGGCAGCAACGCCAGCATGGCCGGATTCAGATCCGGGCCGAGACGCAGATTGGCCGTATCGTCGGGCAGCGGAAGATCCGGGAGCACCGGGATATTGCGCCCGCCCGTCGCCTTCGCGCGCTCGGCCGCATCGGCCACCGCCTGATCACCGCTCAGCGGCGACTGGTGCTCGCCGCCACGCCCGTTCCGGTCGGCAGCGTCGGCCGGGGGCTTGCCGTTGGTGTTATCGCTCGCTCGCTCGGCCGGATCGGAACCTTCGCTCGCGAGATCGCTCATGACTCGGTGAACAGCCGGTAGAAGACGTACAGGCCGAACCAGCCGATGAGGACCGACACGGCGATCAGCAGAATCTCGAAGAAGAGGACCACAGGGTTATCTTATGCGCGCCTCCGGCGCGCGGGTTTCGGCCCCCTTGGTCCTTGCTTTCCGCGCTCGAGACTCGCGCCTGCGGCGCCTCGCTTCGTGCGCGGAAAGCAAGGACGGGCCGAAACCTTTCAGGGCCTCGCTGAACTCGGCGCCGTGGCGGGGCGTCGTTTCAGAGGGCCGGATGAGTCCGGGCCGTCCGAAGAATCGAGGCCCGGCCCGAAACACCGATGGCCCAGGACCGGCCCGTGTGGGGCGGTCCTGGGCCATCGGCCGTCTCGGATTACTTCGAGACGGTGACGTCCACGTTGTGGATGCCGGGACCTTCGGGGCGGATCTCGGTGGAGCCGTTGCCCGAGGACGACAGCGCGCGCAGGGTCCAGCTGCCCGGAGCGGCGAAGAAGCGGAAGTCGCCGGTGCCGGAGGCGACCACTTCGGCGGTGAAATCACCGTTGCCGTCGAGCAGGCGGACGAAGGCGCCGCCCACCGGCTCGGAATCGGTGCCGAGCACGCGGCCGGTGATCACCGTTTCCTTCTCCACATCGACGCCGGCCGGGATGTCCTGGCCCTGGGTAGGTGCTGCACACATGGCGGTTACTCTCCCAACTCGATAGGTGCGCCGACCAGCGAACCGTATTCGGTCCAGCTGCCATCGTAGTTCTTGACGTTCTGGTGGCCCAGCAGCTCCTGCAGCACGAACCAGGTGTGCGAGGAACGCTCACCGATCCGGCAGTAGGCGATGGTCTCCTTGTTGCCGTCGAGGCCGGCCTCACCGTAGATCTTGGTGAGCTCGTCGTCGGAACGGAAGGTGCCGTCCTCGTTGGCGGCCTTGCTCCACGGCACGTTGATGGCACCGGGGATATGGCCGGGACGCTGGCTCTGCTCCTGCGGCAGATGCGCGGGAGCCAGGATCTTGCCCGAGAACTCGTCGGGGGAGCGCACGTCCACCAGGTTCTTGGTGCCGATGGCGGCGATGACCTCGTCGCGGAAGGCGCGGATGGTGTTGTCCGGCTGAGCGGCCTTGTACTGGGTGGCCGGCCGGGACACCGCGTCACGGGAGAGGGGACGCCCGTCGAGCTCCCACTTCTTGCGGCCGCCGTCGAGCAGCTTGACGTTGTTGTGACCGTACAGCTTGAAGTACCAGTACGCGTAGGCGGCGAACCAGTTGTTGTTGCCGCCGTAGAGGACGACCTCGTCGTCGTTGGAGATCCCGCGCTCCGAGAGCAGCGTGGAGAACTGCTCCTGGTTCACGAAATCGCGACGAACCTGATCCTGCAGGTCCTTCTTCCAGTCGAGCCGGACGGCGCCCTCGATGTGGCCGCCTTCGTAGGCGGAGGTGTCCTCGTCGACCTCGACGAAGACGACGCCGGGGGTCTTGAGATTCTCTTCGGCCCAGTCGACGGAGACCAGGACATCGGAGCGAGCCATTTTCTTCCTTTCGGTGGTGACTTGCGGGTTCGGTTCAGTTGGTGGCGGACGGGGAAAACCGTGAGACGAGCGGGTAGATCTTGCAGCCGAGGCAGATACCGAACGCGGCGTTGAGGAACGCCGCGAACAGTGCGAAGCCGGCGAACAGCGCGCCGACCACGGACGAGCCGATCAGGAACCCGAGCAGGCTCACCGCGGCGAACACCAAGCCCAGCAACTGCGCGAACCGCAACGGCGGCGTGGGCTCGGTCTCGGTGACCGGACCCAGCCGGGGCGCGACCAGACGGGCGTAGATCAGCCCATATGGATGCCGCCGCGGGCCGAGACCAGCACCCAGCCCGAAGACCAGCGCCTGAACAGCGATCAACACCGCCGCGGCGGCCGGCGCGAACGCGGCCAGCACCAGAACGACGACGAGTACCGCCGTGGTGACCCAGGCCACGAATCGCGGGCCACGGACGTCGACCACGCTCGGCTGCGAAACGGTGTCGGTGGACGTGAAGGACATGGAGAAAGCTCCTGCGCTCGAACTTATCGGCGGATTCGGCCGGTTCGCCGGGGGATGAAATCGCTCGCGCGGACGAACCGTGGTCGGCGTCAGGAAAAGACCCGACCGCTCAGCGGCACAGGCAGCAACAACCACCGAGGCGGCACAGGTCGACTGTGCGGCGACGGGTGAGCATCAGCTCATGGTGGTTTTGCACAACGCGGAGTCTACCCAATCCCGCCGGAGAACGAGCAGGTAGGGGGTGATCGGCTGGTCAGGGGGGTTGATCGGGGTGGTTTCTCGCCCGGCGCGGGAGCTACGTCACCGGCGTGGGACGGCTCGCCGAGGACGCGGCGCCCGGATCACACGGTCAGGGGCGAGAGAGCGCTGCGGAGATCGGTGGTCTTGGGGACGCCCGAGATGCGGAAGCGTTCCCGGCCCTCGGCGTCGAAGACGAAGGTGGTCGGCAACGAGAGGACATTCAGGGCACGGGCCAGTGCGGGATCGGCGTCGATATCGATTTCGATATCGCGGGGCGGCTGCGGTGAGTCCGCCAGACCGGAGGTCGCGTCGGAGACCACCCGCCGGACCGCCGCGCACGGGCCGCACCAATCGGCGGAGAAGTGCAGCACCGCCGGGCCCGAACCGGTGACCCCGGCGGCCATCAGCAGTTCTTCGCGTTCGCCACCGTCACGGTCCAGGCTCGCGGGAGCCGAGCGCACCGTGCCTTCACGCTGCCGCAGGTAGAGGCCCACAGCCAGGCCCGCCAACAGCATTACCGCCAGGATGGTGATCTCGATCATGGTCGCCGCAATCTGTTCAGGTCGATCGTTACGTCTTTGCCCCGGCCCTCTACCACGATATGGCCACCCAGGGCGGTGACCTCCGAGGGACGGATACCGAACGGGAGTTCCTTGGTATCGATCGTACGGGTGAACATCGCCAGCACCGCCGGGACATCGGCCTCGGCGACCACGGGCTCCGACGGCACCGGTGAGATCTCCTCGGTATACAAACCGCTGGCGACGATACGGACCTGGTCGCCGTCGAGCGACAGATCCGCCGCCACACTCACCCTTTCACCGGTGAAGCTGGCCCCCTGCTGACCGCTGGGCGCCGCGGGCAGCGTCCCCGTCAGCACCAGGGCACCCGCCGTGGTCATACCGGATCCGCCGGAACCACCGGTCCCGTCGGATTTGTCCGCCGGCCGCGAATGCACCTCGAGATCCGGGATGCCGAACAGCCGCCCGAGCTCGGTGGGCGCGACCCGCATCCGGACATCCACCTGATCCACCGGAACACTGCGCACCCGGCCGTCCACCAGGTCACTGAGCGGAAGCTGCATCCCGCGCAAGGTCGCCTCGAGCCCGATCTCACCGGGAATATCGGGCCGCACGCTGTCGGCCTTGATCTCGATGTTCTCGTAGCTACCGTCGAGCGCCTGCCGCAGGAAAGGGAACCCGTGGAAGGTGACCTCCGGGTCCGCGCTCAGATCGGCCCCCACCCGCAGCGACCGGGACACCCGATACTCCGAGTATGCGGCTGCGCCGAAGTCGACGACGACTGCCAGCCCGGCCAGGCACAGCAGTCCGATGATCAGCTTCCGCATGGTCTGCACCCTAATGGAGCCATCGCTCTGGACTATTTTCGGCGCGACCTTGCCTTGCCGGGGTGGGGGCTTGGGTGCCGGGTGGGGGGTGGGCTTGGCTGCGAGGAGGGGTGAGGTGGGCTTGCTGCCGAGGGAGGGAGGGGAGGCGGCCCTGGCTGCGAGGAGGAGTGTGAGGTGGCTTGCTCGTGGAGCTGAGGGGGTGACCCTGCCCGCCAAGGCGAGAAGGTGACCCCACCCGCCAAGGCGAGAAGGTGACCTTGCTCGCCAAGGTTCTGTGTTTTTTGGCGCGGCTTCGCCGCGCGGGGTTCGGCCC
>NZ_JBSFRU010000271.1:0-9171 GCF_053589395.1 Nocardia sp. NPDC003345 | reverse complement strand
CCACCGGCAACCGCACGTCACCGGCGTAACCGTCCCGAAGCGCCCGGAACTCGATTCCCTCGTCGAGTTCGTGGACCGTCGAACGCAGGAATCCACCCACCGAGTTCATATCCAGGGAGTCGACGCCGGTGCCGGTTTTCCGGATCGCGTCGAGCTGGTCGAGAGTCCGGGCGGCCTGGGTCCGAATCATCTGTGATGTCGTATCGCGGCGGGAGGCGTCGAGCAGGGTGGACAGCACCGCGTCGTGGATCAGCGCCGCGAATCGTGCCCGTTCTCGTTCCCGCGCCGCCGTCCCCGCGACGTCTGCCGCGCGTTCGCTCTCGATCAGTGATTCCCGGTCGACCCGGGCACTCGCCGACCGGGCGTAGGAGACACACCACAGCACCAGTACCGACAACCCGGCGCTGCGACCGGACGTGGTCGCGGCGGCGGCGGGCGCGATATCGGACAGGAAGTACATCCCCGCACCCGGGATGACGCACATCACCACCAGATAGATCCCGGCCGGCCACGGCTGCCAGGCCAGGGCCGCCGCCAGCACCCCCACCACGACCAGCCGATACACCCAGATGACGCCCGCTTCCACGGAGAGCTGCTCGTAGCAGAACAGCACCAGGCCCATGGTGGCGAGATAACCGAGGGCGGCCGCACCGGCGACGGCACGTATCAGCCGGGGTCCCGCGACCAGCGATACGACGGCGAGCACCGGCAGCATCCCGAAGCCCACCGCCACCGAGATCACGGTCCAGAACAGCGGAAGCGACCGCTGCTGCACCAGGATCTCGGGCAGTTCGAACAGCCCGGCGATCGTTCCCACCAGGCCGATCATCAGCCCGAACCGGCGCACGATGCGGTCGGCGGCCGGTCCGGCCTCGGCCGCCCTCACGGCCGGCGGTGCTCCGGGACGGGCAGCCACCCGTCCTCGACGGCGCGTTTGTACAGATCGGTCTTCGTGGGCGCCGGACGTCCCGCGTCCGAATACTTCTGCCGGATCCGGCCCAGGTAGTCGTTCACGGTTTGCTCGGACAACCCCGTCATGCGCGCGACCCGCGAGGCCTTCTCCCCGGACGCGTACAGGGTGAGCACCTCTTCCTGCCGCGGGCTCAGCCCCACACTGGACAACTGGGGGTCGCCGTCGATCGCGGCGGCCCAATCGGTGGTCACCACCTGTTCACCGGATGCCGCGCAGCGGACCGCGTCGATCACCGCGGCCACATCCGCCGATTTCCGCACGACACCCAGCACCCCCGCCCGGGCCGCGGAACGCACCAGATAGGCGTTCTCGGCGCCGGTGAAGACCAGCACCTCGATCCCGTTGTCGCGCAGCGTCCGTACGTTGTCCTCGGGGTCGGAATCGTCGGCGAGCCGCAGGTCGAGTACAGCCAAGTCCAGCGCCGGACGGCCGTCGACACGGCAGTCCGGGTGTGCCAGCAGCTCGGCGACCGTCCCCGCGGTGGCCACCAGGGTCAGATCCGGTTGCGGGCCGAGCATCGCGGCCACCCCCATGGCCACCGAATCGTGGTCCTCCACCAGCCCGATCCGGCGAGGCAGGCCCCCGTCCGCGACACCGTCGGCCACTGTCCAACTCCCCTCGGCCACAATCATTTCCTGACCTAGAGTATTGCGAGCCGAAGACGTGGCGGTCAGCCCCCAATTCCGGGGTGGCGAGGGGCGGCGGCGTTCAGTCCTGCATCAGCTGCGCCGCCACGGTGGCGCCGAGTTCCCAGCAGGCCTCGAGATCGCTCTTCGCCGGTTTTCCCGATACCGCCACGTAGTCGGCGGCCTGCACCCAGCCCAGCCCGGTCGTGATGGCGGTGACGCCCTTCTCCGCCCCCTCGGTGCCCTCGTTCCCGTGCAGGTACAGGCCGAACGGACGCCCGCGCGTCGAATCGAGGCACGGGTAGTAGACGGTATCGAAGGCGTGCTTGAGGGCGCCGCTCATATACCCGAGATTGGCGGGGGTGCCGAGCACGTACCCGTCGGCCTCGAGCACGTCGGAGGCCGATACCGCGAGCGCGGCGCGGCGTAGGACCTCCACCCCCTCGATCTCCGGATCGGTCGCACCCGCCAGCACGGCCTCGAACATGGCCTGGGTGAACGGCGACGGTGTGTGATGGATGATCAGCAACCTGGACACGGCGCCGAGCCTAACCCCGCTCGTGTCTCTCCAGTTCGACCGCGCGGCGCATCGTCTCCCGCGCCCGGCCGCGGTCGCCGGCGTAGTCGTAGGCGCGGGCCAGGCGGTAGGACACCCGCCAGTTGTCCGGGTCGGCCTCCCATTCCGCCCGCACGGTCGCGAACAGCTCGTCGGCCGCCGAACGGTCGATCCGGCCGGACGGCCGGCGGGGCAATTCCGATACATCCAATTCCAGGCCCTCCTCCCGGATCCGGCGGGCCAGCCGCTGGTGGTCCAGCGCCGAACGGATGGTGGACCACACCATCCAGACCCCCAGCAGCGGCAGGATCAGGACCCCGATCCCGAGACCGACCGCCGCGAGATCCCCGGAGCCGATCAAGGTCACGGCGATCCGGCCCAGCCACAGGAAATAGAAGATCAGCGCCAGTACCAGCGCGGCCACCAGGGCGATGATCTTCAGCGACGACCGGTCCTCTTCCGGTTCGCCCGGGCCACCCGCGGATTCGTTCACAGATCGAGGAACGGGTCGAGTCCGACGGTCAGTCCCGGGACCTGCCCGATCCGCCGCACCCCGAGCAGCACGCCCGGCGCGAAGGACGAGCGGTCGATCGAATCGTGGCGGATGGTGAGCGTTTCGCCCTGGGTGCCGAACAGCACCTCCTGATGGGCGACCAGCCCCGCCAGCCGGACCGAATGCACCCGCACCCCGTCGACCTCGGCGCCACGCGCGCCCTCGAGTTCGGTGCTGGTGGCGTCCGGGATCGGCCCCGCTCCGGCCTGCTTACGGGCCTCGGCGATGATCCCTGCCGTCCGGTAGGCGGTGCCCGACGGCGCGTCGGCCTTGTTCGGATGATGCAACTCGATCACCTCCACCGATTCGAAGAACCGCGCCGCCTGTTCGGCGAACCGCATCGACAGCACCGCGCCGATCGCGAAGTTCGGCGCGATCAGCACACCGGTCTCCGGCCGCGCGGACAGCCATCCCCGCACCTCGCCCAGCCGGGCCGCGTCGAACCCCGTCGTCCCCACGACCGCGTGGATACCGTGCTCCACCAGGAAGCGCAGATTCCCCATCACCACATCCGGGTGGGTGAAATCGACGACCACCTGCGCACCGGCCTCGGTGAATCCCGACAGCGGATCATCCTTGTCCACCGCCGCCACCAGATCGAGATCGGCCGCCGCCTCGACCGCCGCGCAGATGGCCTGCCCCACCTTGCCCCGAGCCCCCAGCACACCAACCCGAATCGGCGCCGTCACCACACCACTCCTACCTGTCGCCGGAATATCCCCCCGAGCCTACTGTCGCAGCCGCCGCGAACCCCGCCCCCTCCCAGGCCGCGCCCCGGCTCCGCGCGCCGAGAACTCAGAACACGATCACCTGCCGCAACGCGTGCCCCGCCGCCAGCCGATCCATGGCCCGGTTGATCTCCCCCAGCCCGATATGCGAGGAGATCAGCTTCTCCACCGGCAACCGCCCTTCCCGCCACATGCGGACGTATTCCGGGATATCCCGCGACGGCACCGCCGACCCCAGATAGCTGCCCACGATCGAGCGGCCCTGCGCGACCAGCCCCAGCGGCGAAATGCTTGCCCGCGCGTCGGGCGCCGGCAGTCCGACCGTCACCGTCGTACCGCCGGGCGCCGTCGCCGCGACCGCGCTCTCGAAGGCCCGCGCCGAGCCCACGGCCTCGACCACCACGTCTGCCGCGATGCCGTGCTCGGCGATCTCGCCCGGGGTGAAGGCGCCGGTGGCACCGAGTTCCCGGGCGAGGGTGAGCTTCTCGGAGACGGTGTCGACCGCGATCACCTCGCGGACCCCGAGTGACACCGCGACCAGCACCGCCGCCATTCCGACTCCGCCGAGCCCGACGACCATGACCCGGTCGGTGGCGGCGGGCCGGGCGGAGTTCAGCAGTGCCCCGCCGCCGGTGAGGACCGCGCAGCCCAGGACGGCCGCGACCTCGGGTGGTACGTCGTCGTCCACGGGGACGACCGAGCGCCGGTCCACGACCGCGTGGGTCGCGAATCCGGACACTCCGAGGTGGTGGTGGACCTCGTCGCCGTCGCGGCGCAGCCGGCGGCCGCCGCCGAGCAGTTCGCCCGCGTTGTTGGCGGCGCTGCCGGGTACGCAGGGGGTGCGGCCGCCGGAGGCGCAGCCGGGGCAGTCGCCGCAGCGGGGCAGGAAGGTCATCACCACGCGCTGACCGACCTCCAGATCGGTGCCGGGTCCGGCCTGTTCGATCCTTCCGGCGGCTTCGTGGCCGAGCAGCATCGGCACCGGCCGGACCCGGTTGCCGTCGACGACGGACAGGTCGGAGTGGCACAGTCCGGCGGCTTCGATCCGCACGAGCAGTTCGCCGGGGCCAGGATCGCCGAGTTCGAGTTCGCTGATGGTGATCGGCGCCGAGTCGGCGTACGGCGCCGGTGCGCCGATCCGTTCCAGGACCGCTCCACGGATTCTCATACCGATCACGCTATGCCCACGACAGGACGCGAGCATGATCCGGATCGGACTATGCTGGTCGATCGTGACGGTGCTCCCGTTGGCCGCCTTGTACCGAGCCCGGGGTCGGGACCGTCACGATCCGAGGAGATATTCCTTTGTCCATCCAGTTCAACCACACCATTGTCGGCTGTCGTGACAACCGGGCGTCGGCCGAATTCTGGGCCGATATCCTGGGCGTCGAACCGGGCGCCCCGTGGGCTCATTTCATTCCGCTGCCCACCGCGAACGGGGTCACCTTCGATTTCGCGAACGTCCCGCCGCATATCACCGAGATCCAGGGGCAGCATTACGCCTTCCTGGTCTCGGAGGACGAGTTCGATGCCGCGTACGCCAAGATCCGGCGCTACGGAATCGAGCACTGGGCCGATCCGCGGCAGCAGGCCGCGGGCGAGATCAACCACAACGACGGCGGTCGCGGCGTGTACTTCCTCGACCCCAACGGCCACTACCTGGAATTGATCACGGTCCCCTACGGGGGTTGGCCGGAGTGAGAGTGTCCGGGTGACGGGGCGACCCGCCACCCGGTCCGCGTCAGGCCCGGACCGCCGCGGTCCGGGCACCCCGGCGCAGGCCGAGCCCGGCGGCGATCACGCACGCCAGCGCGACCGCACCGATGAACCACGGAAACACGGTGGTCAGCCCCCAGGTCGTGGCGGCCCAGCCCGCCACCACGGTGGGCAACGCCATGGCGGTGTAGGCGGCCAGGTAGTACGCCGACATCGTCTCTCCGCGTTTGTGTTCGGGTACCACATTCGACAGGTGGCGTAGCGAGCCACCGAAACCGAGCCCGAACGTGGCGCCGAGAACGACGCCGATCCCGATAACGGCGACCCAGCTGTGGGTGGCCAGCGCCGGGATAGTCAGCAGCAGGGCCACCGCCATCCCGATATCGCCGAGGATCGCGGCGGTGCGGGCCGGGATCCGGGTCGCGAAGAGCTGCACCAGCGCCGCCGACAGCGCCGTGGACGCGACGACCACCCCACCGAAGACCAGGTTGTGGATACCGGTCTGTTCCGCGGCCAGCGACGGGTAGAGCGACAGCAGTACGCCGAGTACCGACCAGGCCGCCATCACGCCGAGCGCGGAGAACCAGAAGTCGCCGCGGATCTCCGCGGGTACCGCGGGACGGGCTATCCGGATCCGGCCGGCCACCCGCGCGGCGTGCGGTTCCCGCAGCGCCAGCACCGCGATGCCGACGATCAGGCAGATGACACTGATGACGACATAGGGCGTGCGCAGCGGATTGGGCGCGTACTGCGCGAGCAGGGCCGAGCCCAGGATCGCCACCGCCATCCCGACATTGAAGGCGACGCCGGTGAGCTGTCCCGAGCGCGCGCCGCGTTCGGGCCGCAGATCCAGCAGCGCCGCGGCGCCCGCCACGACGGTGGCGCCCACGGCCAGTCCGTGCATGGCCCGCGCCAGCACCAGCATGGGCACCGTATCGGCGAAGACGAAGACGATCAGGCCCGCGATCATCGTCGCGAAGGCACCCAGCAGCACCGGTTTCCGGCCGACCACATCGGAGACGCGGCCGGAGACCAGCACCGCCACCAGGGCGGCGACGGCGTAGACCGCGAAGACGACGGTGGTGGTGAGCGGCGACAGATGCCACTCCCGCTCGTAGATCCCGTAGAGCGGCGCCGGCACACCCGAGACCCCGAGCGCGACGCCGGTTGCCGCCAGTACCAGTGTGTAGGCCCAGGACTGTACGGTCCGGTCCGGCACTGTCACAGTCGCTGTCATCCGCGCCCCGATCAGGTAGGTTTGATGAGTATCCAACCGGATCGACGGTATCGCACGGTACGATGAACATCAAACCCGAACGAGGCACTATGACGGACACCACTGCCGCCACCGAGGCGTTTCCCGTGGCCGCGCTACCCGCCGTCCTCGCCGCACTGCACGATCCCGTACGCCTGGAGATGGTGCGGCGGCTGAGCAATGCCGGTACCGCGGTGCGCTGCGCCGCGCTCTACGACGGCGTCAACAAATCCACCGCGACCCACCATTTCAAGATCCTGCGCGAGGCCGGTGTCACCGAACGGCTGATGATCGACGGCCAGACCTGCCAGCGCCTGCGCACCGCCGAGGTCGACGAGGCGCTCCCCGGCCTGCTGCCCTCGATCGTCGACGCCGCCAACCGCGCAATGCGATAGGCCCCGCCGATGGTCGGTGGGAGGTGGATCGGGTCATTCGACCACCCGAAGCGGGTTCACACTTCTCGCCGGCATCCATTCGATCTCGATATCGAACTCGGCCGGGGCCGCTCCGCAGCCCGCGATCAAGTTGCGGGCGTGTGCGTCGAGCTGGTCCATCTCGTCCACGAACCGCGACACCCCGAACGCGGGGACGCCTATCACGAACGAGTCTCCATAGCGGGTGACCCTGACTTCGAATGTCGTCACCTATGCCGCCGCCCTGTTCTCGGCCGCCCACGCCTGGAGGGACACCAGGTACCTGAGCAACAGTTCCCTCGGCAGCGACTCGACCTCCGTTGCCGAGCCGGCCGGTAGCGGGCTCGTCCGTAGCGCCGCCCCCGGTGTCCGATGCTCCATGTGCGCGGACCCGCTACGGTGAACTTCCGGGACGGCGAGATCCGATCCGTCGATGTACATGGGAAACCCCTGCTTCCGGCTCTGGATTGGCTACACCCGGTGCGGGGTCGTCGGCCTGTGCTGGCACGACCCGTCCGCGGGAACCGAAGCAGGCGTATGACCACCGGCTCTCGGCGCTCCTGGCGTCGAACCGGTGTTCCCGGAAGGTGATCCGAGGTGGCCCGCACCGGGTGCGCCTTCATCACACACCTTCCGAGTCGGCATGTCCCTGCGGAACGGAGGCTCCGAGAAAGATTCTCCAAACCACCTGCGAGTCCGCCGCAACAGGTGAAAGACTCTGTCCGAGGCGGAGGTTCGGATGCCTCCGCGAAGGAGGGGTTCAATGCAGGGGCAGGACAGACCGGGTTCGACACTCCCACGCCGGCAACTCGGCCGGTACCTGTTGGACTGGCGCACCCGCGCCGGCCTGACGCGGGAGAAGGCGGCGCAACTACTGGAAATGGGGGCCACGAGCCTTCGCCGGTTGGAGAAGGGAGAGAACAGCCGCATCAAGACCCGCGATATACAGGCCGCGTGCGATTTGTACGGCGTCCCGGAGGATCTGGTGTCGGCGTTCATCGGTCTCGCCAAACAGTCGAACGTCAAGAGCTGGTGGCATCAGTACGGGGAACTCATACCGGAGAATTTCGATGTGTACGTGGGGCTGGAATCAGCCGCGGCCACGATCGCGTCCTACCAACCCGATCTGATCCCGGGGTTGCTTCAAACCCGGGACTATCACCGATCTCTCGTGTGCCGGGTCTGGCCGGATGAGACGACCGAGCAGTGGGACCGGCGTGTAGATCTCAAGGCGCGGCGGCAGAACGTCGTCACCCGCAGGACGCACCCCGTGGCGCTGGATGTGGTTATCGGCGAAGCGGCGCTCTGGCGCGTTGCCGGAAGCCGGGCGATCATGTCGGCAACACTGCGTCACCTTGCCGACTCCGGAACCCGAGACAATATCCAGATCCGGGTACTACCGTTCGCCGCCGGGTTTCCGGACGGTGCGTCACTGCCGCCGTTTGTGATCCTGGGGTTCGGCGAGAGCGCCCTGGGAGAACCGGTCGAACCACCGGTGGTGTACCTGGAGGGCGCGGTGGGCGACATGTACCTGGAAAGCCCGGCAGACGTGAAGCTCTACAATTCCCGATACGACGGGATCAAGGCATATGCCTTGGACGTCGTAGAGAGCAGAGACCTGCTTCGGCGGGTAGCGAGGGAGCATGAGCGACGTGAACATCGACTTGACCGGGGCGAAGTGGTTCAAGAGCAGTCGTAGCCAGGGCGGCAAGGAATGCGTGGAGATCGCCCACCTCGACGGCGGTCTGGTCGGCGCTCGCGACTCCAAGAACCCGGACGGCCCGGCCCTGGTGTTCGCTCCCGGCGAGTGGGATGCCTTCCTCGCCGGGGCCAAGGGCGGCGAGTTCGACCGTCCTTGACCTGCGACAAACGAGAAACCTCCGGGCTGTCGGCCCCGAGGTTTCTTCGTTGCGATGACGGCGGGCGGCACCCGGTGCGCGGCCGGGGCGGGGCGAGATTACGAGTGGCTGGGAGGCCGGGGTGACCCGTGCGGCCAGAAGCTCGACCACGCCGACGCTCCAACTACGGCTGAGAGCATCGGCCCGAGACACGGTATCGCAAGCCCCCATAACCGATACGACAAAATCGTGAACGGGCACCTCGGGGCGGCGCCGCGAGAGGGGGTGGTATGGGTAGACATGGTCTCATGCCTACCCCCCCAAGCGGGGATCCATAGCATGAAGTCGATGTGGTCGCACCCCCTTGGTCGCGTACGCCGAAGCAGTCTGTCCGACCGGGCAGGCCCAACCTACCCGACGCTGAACCTTCTTCCCATCAATGAGATTTCACCGCCGCACGGCCGGCGACCCCGAGGGGAATCTTGGCCAACTTCGCATTGCGGGACATGGGCC
>NZ_JBSFRU010000270.1:0-9173 GCF_053589395.1 Nocardia sp. NPDC003345 | reverse complement strand
GGTGCGATACTCGCACCGGGCCCGGCTGAATCCGGCGGTCCGCCGCCGGCAGCTCCAGAACGAGGCGAGGACGGTATGAAAGTGACGGCACCAGCGGATCCGGCGGACGGCGCGGGCGAGGCGGCCGCGGACCAGGCCACCATCGATCCACGGCAGTTCCGCAATATCCTCGGGCAGTTCTGCACCGGTATCACTGTCATCACGACCTTCACCGACGGCGAAACCCCCATCGGTTTCGCCTGCCAGTCATTCGCGGCCCTCTCCCTGGACCCGCCGCTGGTGCTGTTCTGCCCCACCAAGGGGTCGCGTTCCTGGGCCGCCATCGAGGCCAGCGGCCGTTTCTGCGTGAACGTCCTCGCCGAGGAACAGCAACCGGTCTGCGCGAAATTCGGTTCCCGTGAACCGGACAAGTTCGCCGGAACCGACTGGCACACCTCCGAACTCGGCCTGCCGCGGCTGGACAACTCGCTGGCGACCATCGAATGCCGGGTGGACAGCGTGGTGGACGGCGGCGATCACTTCATCGTGATCGGCCGCGTCCTGGCCATGGAGGAGACCACCGCGACCACCAACGGCCGCCCGCTGCTGTTCTACCGCGGCCAGTACACCGCCATCGAACCGGAGAAGACCACCCCGGCCCCCTGGCGCGCCGACCTGGACCACTTCCTCACCACCACCACCCTCGACACCTGGCTCTAGCGTCAGCGCAACGCCGTCACTGCCCTTCGGCGGCGAAGGCCTGGGCAACGGCCAGGCTGTCCTCGTAGATATGGTGCCGAGTGACCAGGCCGTCCCGGAAGGTGAGGTGCATGGCGAACCGTGCGCGATACGCCCGACCGGTGGACCGGGCGGTCTGGCGAATCTCGCCGAGCACGACGGCGTCGTCCCCGTCGACCAGGATGCGCTCGACCTCCGTCGCCACCTGCTCCGGCACATGGTGCTCGGCGATTTCACGATAGTGGTCTGCCGCGTCGGCCCGGGTGGACCGGTGCCGGATCCAGGGTGTGGCGGCGCGACCGTGCTCGGCCTCCGGCCAGTTCAGCTTCCAATCACCCTGCTCCGCGTACAACTCGGCGATGAGCTCGGGATCGCCCGCGCCGATCGCGCGCAGCAACCTCTCGACCGCGGCACGTGTGTTCGTAGCCGACTTCATGGACATGAGCGCCCTCCGTATGGTCAACACCCCGCTCATTCGGGGCGATCACCAACGTAACCGCGCGGTCCCGCTGCGACCATTACCTCCGAAGTAAGGAGGATCATTACTACTCACCTCCGACGGCCCGCCAGTTCTTCCACGATGTACTCCAATCCCAGATCTGCCCCACCGTCGGCGATCTGCCGGTCGATGAGGTTCTTGACCGGCCCGACGATATCGAGCGCTACGCCCGCGTCGCGGCTGGCGCGGACGATGGCGTCGAAGGCCGGTTTGTGGAATGCCGCGGGCTGCGCGTCGTCGGTGTAGTCGCCGCTGTCGATCACCTCGGCGTAGGACGGGATCAATTCCGCCATGGCGGTGACGTATGCCGAGGCCCTGACCGCGAAATCCGACGCGCTGATACCGGCCGAGCGCACCATGGCGGCACCGTGGAAGAAACCGGTGAACATGGTGTACATCCCGGCCAGCAGGGCGAAATCGTAGAGAGCGGCGGTTCCGGAATCGTTGCCGAAATAGTCGGCTGCGCCGAGCTTTTCCAGATCGTCGCGGAATCGCCCGAAAACGGTATCGGATCCGCTGTACAGAATCGAGGCGGCAGGCGTGCCGATCATGGGCGGCACCGCCATGATCCCGCCGTCCAGGAAGTCGATACCGTGGCCGGCCGCCCAGGCCGCGAGTTCGCGGGAATCCTCGGGAGCGGTGCTGGTCAGGTTGATCAGGGCCTTGCCGCGAAACTCCGCGGCCACCGGATCGAGAACCGCGTGCACGGAGGCGTGGTCACCGAGCACGGCGATCACGAGGTCGGCGGACTCGATCGCCGCGGCCGGTTCGGCGCCGGCGACAGCGCCGAGGCCGATGAGCTCGGTGTCCTTTCCAGGGCTCCGGTTCCATACGGTGGTGGGCGTCCCCGATTTCACCAGCGTGGTCGCGATGGCTCGTCCCATCGGGCCGAGACCCAGCACAGCCACGCTCGTCTGTTCTTTCACGGTCATTTCCGATTACTCCTTCGCCGAGACGAATCCGCCGTTTCGGTCGCCGCGATCGAAGCGGGACGAAGCGGCGGTACCAGGGAACGGGGGCGCGCCGTTATCCACATTCGTCAACAGAGAATGCCGGGACAAGTACCCACTATTCGGTGCGGTACTGACCTACAGGTATGTGACCAGCTGGGGCGTGCGGGATGGGCGAAAAGAAATTCGGCCCGGGCGGCACCGCGGGACCGGGTGACTCACCAGACGAACGGCGTGGCGCGGAATTCCGCGATACTCATATCGCGGCGGCGGCGTACCAGATTGCGCAGTGTGCCGGCGTTGAGATAGCCGACCCGGGACGCGACCGCCTCCAGCGGGAGCGTGGTGGTACGCAGCAGCATCGCGGCATGTTCGAGCCGGATATCGTGCACCAGATCGCGGGGTGACATACCCAGTTCGGATTGCGTGGCGCGCTGCAGGCTCCGCTCGGTGATTCCGAGTTCGCGCGCGGCGTCCGCGATCCGGAACTGTTCGCCGATATGTTTTCTGACCCAGCGTTCGAAATCGGCGATGAGCGGATTGCCCAGCGCCATCACCTCGGGGACGATATGCCCGGCCTGCGAACGACCGCGGCCCAGCACCAGGTAGCGCGCGGTTTTCTCGGCCAGCGCGGGACTGACCTTGTAGATCAGCGAGACGGCCAGGTCCACATGCGACAGATACGCGCCGGCCGTGGTGACCGCCGGGGTGCGGCAGAGGGTGAGCCCTTCGTCCAGGGCGACCGCGGGATAGCGTTTCCGGAAGGCCGGTCCGAGCCACCAGCTGGTGGTCGCCGAGAGGCCGTCGAGCACACCCGCTTCGGCGAGGAAGAAGGTTCCCGCGCAGGCTCCCGCTATATGCACGCCCCGCGCGCGGTCGGTGCCGATCCGCTCCAGTATCGGTTTGTTCTCCGCCGAGGAGATCCGTTCGACGAGTTCGGCGGCGTCCAGCACGTGGATGGCGGGCACGATCAGTTCGCCCGGAAAGGTGCTGTCGCCGCAAGCTTCCGGAAGATCGCCCAGGGCAACGGTGGGAATCGTGTAGCCGTTTCCGGACCGGACACTCGAACCCGGTGACACCGTGCGCACCTGCCAGGCGGGCGGCGAGGTCGCGAGGGTCCCCCGGAGGGCGTTGGCGAGTGTGAACGTTTCCAGTACCGCGGCCAGTCCCAGGTCCGCGACACCGTCCGTCACGAGAACAGCGACATCCATGTCGGGAATGGTACTGAATATGTCGTATCCGACACTTCAGTAGGCATCGACTGCGACCTACGGTCAAGTGATCCGCTCGACTCGAGCCGACCGCCCGGTCCACACGCGCACTCCGAAGCCGCGGAGCCGCCGCTATCCGATTCGCCGGCCACCACACCGAGGCGGTGGGTCGCGAACCGTCACAACCGAAGGCTCACCATGAACAGCCGCACCCATCTCGACCCCGACGCCCTACCGCCTTATCCGCGATTGTGGGCGCGCTGGACGGCGGTGGCGGCCGCGTCCGCCGCGGCCGGTGACGAGTGGGGTCCCCGGGTGCTGCCCCGGCTGGCCTGGTACGACAACGGCCGCGGCGGCGGATCGGTGCTGCGGGCCCTCCCCGGCGGCAGGGCGGCGTGGTGGGGTGAGATCGCGGGCGGGGCGGCACCGGGTTCGGCGGTGGCCCCCTTCGGCTACTGGTGGCAGTCGGGACGCTGGCAATTGTCCGAGCCCCTGGCGCTCACGGATCGCGCGACCGCGATCCCGCCCATCTGGAGCACCGGTGACACCGTGGACGCGGTCACGGGTCTGCTGAACGACGATCGGCGGCGTGCGACGGCGGCAATGCTCGTGTACGCGGCGGAGTCCGGATCCGTGAGCCCGGAGCTGGTCACGGAGGTCTTCGGCGCTCCCGGAATGGATCGGGCGGCGGCGGCCGAACAGTGCACCCTGGGTGGTCTGCTCACCGGCTCCCGCCGGTTCCGCCGCGAACCGCCGGCTACCCGCCGCGGCCCGGGCGACGGCCGGGCGAGCGACGGGTTCCGCGAGGGTCTCACACCGGCACGGCGGTGATTCCCGCACCGGCCCGTTCGATCACCTCCTCGAGCACCTCACGGGAGCGGTGCAGATCGGCGATCATCCGGTCGATCCGGTCTCGTTCGACTTGCAGTTCGCGCACCAGTCCGGGCGTCGCCGCCTCGTTCGCGCCACCGTCGGAATCACGCATGCAGGGCAGTATCTGCACGATCTTCTTACTGCACAGTCCGGCCGCGAACAGTTCCTGGATGTGGATGACGCGGTCCACCGCCTGCTCCGGATAGTCGCGGTGGCCGCCCGGGGTCCGCCCGGCCGCGAGCAGTCGCTGCTGCTCGTAGTAGCGCAGCGACCGTTCGCTGACGCCGGTCCGCTGTGCCAATTCGCCGATTCGCATTCTCGCCTCGCGGTTCCCGTTCCGGACTTGAACTTCACATCAATGTCAGGTCTTACCTTCTCGGCATGACAACCACAGCGCCCCGCGTTCTATTCACGCCCACCCGCCTCGCCGGGCTCGAACTGCCGCATCGCCTGGTCATGGCGCCGCTGACCCGAAACCGCGCCGGCTCCGACGGCACTCCGTCCGAATTGATGGCGACCTACTACGCCCAGCGGGCCGGAGCGGGTCTCATCATCGCCGAGGCCGCCACTCCGAACCGGGTCGGTCAGACCTACGCCGGTATCCCGGGTATCCACCGGGACGAGCACATCGCGGGCTGGCGTCACGTGACCGATGCCGTCCACGCCGCCGGAGGCCGGATGTTCCTGCAACTCCAGCACGGCGGCCGGGTCGGCCATCCCGAGAACAGCGGGCTGGTGCCGGTGGCGCCGTCGCCGATCCCGCTGCCCGATACGGTGCACACCCCGTCGGGCCATCGGCCGGCGGTCACCCCGCGCGAACTCACGGTCGGCGAGATCGGGGCGACCGTCACCGATTTCGTCACCGCGGCCCGGAACGCCATCGCGGCCGGGTTCGCGGGGGTGGAGGTGCACAGCGCCAACGGTTATCTGCTGCACCAGTTCCTGGCCCAGAACACCAACCGCCGGACCGACTCCTACGGTGGCCCGGTGGCGAACCGTGTCCGTTTCACGGTGGAGGTCGTGACGGCGGTGGCGGCCGCCATCGGACCCGAGCGCGTCGGACTCCGTATCTCCCCGGCGAATCCGGTCAACGGCATTGCCGAAGGCGATACCGCGGCCATCTACCCGGCCCTGGTCGCCGCGCTGACCGGTCTCGGCCTCGCCTACCTGCACATCGTCCGGATCGATCCGGATGATCCGCTGCTGCGTGAGCTGCGCGAACTCTGGCCGGGCAGCCTGATCGCCAATCCCGCGCGGGCCGGCGACAGCCGCGATCCCCGCGCCATCGAACAGGAAGCCGGCCGGCTCCTCGACGCGGGAGCCGATCAGATCGCCCTCGGTCGCGCCTTTCTGGCCAACCCGGATCTGGTGGAGCGTCTCCGTATCGGCGCCCCGCTCAATCCGATACGCGATACCCACCTCATGTATGTGGGCGGCGCCGAGGGCTATACCGATTACCCCACCCTCGCCGAGGCCGGCACGCTGCGGGAAGCCGTGTCCTGAGAACGACGGTGTCCGGGTGATATGTGATACGTGAGCCGTCACACCCGGGACCGCCGACGCGCACGGCCGGATCCGCTCAACCGAGGTGGGCGATCGCGTCCCGGTAGCGTCGTCCCAGAGTGCGGATATGGTCGACGAGTTCGGGTGGACCGTCGATCCGGAAGTCCATCATGAGCATGCTCAGATAGATGGCGATCGTCTCCATCGCGTCCGCCCCGGTGAGCAGCAGGCACGAGTTCTCGTCGACCGGTTCCACCACGCCGACCGCGGGATTGATACGGGCGATCACGGTTTCGGCGGGCGCGAGCACGGTGACCCGGGCGTGCACCCGCCAACCCGCCGACGCCACCTCACGGAGGACGAACGCGACGAGGTCACTGTCCGGCGGTGTCCGTGCGGCGAAACGGCGGACACCCGGCGTGACCCGCTCGGCCTGAGCGACCGGAAAAGCGCGCCAACAGTGCCCGTCGAGGTCGTAACCGACCAGGAACCAGCGCCGCTGCCAGCTCACCAGCCGATAGGGCTCCACCTGCCGATCGTCGAGTTCGACGACCCGCGCCGCCCGGACCGCCGCCGCGAGGGTCGCCAGCGTTTCCGCGGGTACGGGCGCGTCGGGTTCGCGAGATCCGATGGTGGCCGGACCCACCGCGGTGGCCTCGCGCAGTGCGTTCACGGTGCGTTGCAGACGTTTCGGCAGGATCCGCTCGAGTTTGGCCAGGGCACGTGTGACGCTGTGGTCGATATCGGCGATTCCGGTGGACCCGTCCTCGGCGAGACCCATCGCCACCGCGACCGCGACGGCCTCGTCGTCGTCGAGCACCAGCGGCGGCATGGTGGCGCCCTGCCCGAGCCGGTAGCCGCCCACCGGACCGCGCGTGCCGTGCACCGGATAGCCGAGTTCGCGCAGCCTGGCGATGTCCTGACGCAACGTGCGATCGGTGATACCGAGCCTTTGCGCCAGCTCGGGGCCGGTGTATCCGCGATCCTGGAGCAGGGACAGCAGGCGCAGCACCCGGGTTGTGGTGGAGGTCACATAGTCCTCTTTCGAACCGACGTTTCTATCAGGAAGAAAATGAGCCTAATAGCGCCATAGTCTGAGTTCAACGCCGGAAACGACCGAGAGGCAAGACAATGGACACCACCACCACTCCCGAGATCACCACCCTGCTCGCGCCGGTATGGCGCGAGGTTCTCGCCGCCGCGCACGAGGCGCTGCGCACGGTCGTCGCCGCGGTCGAGGCGGACCAGTGGCAGCGGGAGACCCCCTGCGCGGAGTGGAATGTCGCGCAGGTGGCCGAGCACGCCGCCGCCGACCAGCGCGCCTTCGCCGCGGCGCTCGGAGTGGGGGCGGGCCCGTCCTACGACCCCTTCTCCCCCTCCGGCACGGTCGCCGAAGGACCGGTCGCGCTGGTCGCGGTAGCCCTGGAGGAAACGGCCACCGCCTGGGCGACGGTCACCGACGACACCGAGAACGTGCCGACCCCGCTGCCCTTCGGCCCGCTGCCCACCCCGGTCGCCGCGGTCCTCTGCGCCCTCGACGCGGCCGTGCACGCCTGGGATATCGCGATCGCCACCGGGCAGCAATCACCACTGACCGACGAGCTGTCCGCGCCGATCCTCGCCGCCGCCCAGGGCCGAATCGAACCGCTGCGCGATTGGGGCGCCTACGGCCCGGTCGTCGCGGGTGCGGGTTCCGATACCGACCGGCTCCTGCGTTACCTGGGTCGCGAGCCCCGCGCGTGATCACGCACGGCTCGCTCGCATCGACGGTGGGCGAGCCGTGCGGGTCTACTCCCCCGGCGTTTTCCGCGCTCCGGGCGAACCTTCCGCCACGACCGTCTCCCCCGCCGCACTCCGGCCCGCCCGCCGGCCGGAGAACACACAGTCCGATAGCGACAGGCCGCTGACGTAGGAGTTCACGCAGATACCCGCGGCCGTCCGGCCAGCCGCGTACAGGCCGGGAATCACACCGCCGGCGGCGGCGCGGACCGCTCCGGTCCGCTCGTCGACGGCGAGACCGCCGACGGTGAACATCGGGCACGGATTGGTCAGGCTCGGTTTGATGGAGACATCGAGCATCCAGTACGGACCCGCGCCCACCGGACGGACGTATTCGGCCGGTTTGCCCACCGGGTCGGGCGCGCCGATGGCGTAGGCGGAGTTGTGCTCGGCGACCGTCTCGCGCAGGCCCACCGGGTCGACCCCGGCCGCGGCGGCCACCTGATCGAGTGTTTTGCCCTTCTTGGCCTTGCGCCGCATCACCTCGAACTGCATTCGCTGGAACCAGGCCGCCTGCGGCCCGATCTGGGAGATCGCGGTGCGCATGAGGGCGTCGTCGGCGAGCAGCCAGCCGATACCGTCGTGCCGGTTGATGAGGGCGTCGCCGACGGCCGCGCCGTAGCGGGTCTCGTCGATGACGCGCTGTCCCTTGCCGTCGACCAGCATCGCCCCGGCGAACGAGCTCGGCGGGAGCAGGAAGCGCCAGGCCGAGACATTGCTCATGCGGTCGGTCGCGGCGCCGACACCGCGGCCCAGTTCGATCCCGCTGCCGTCGTCGCCGGAGCTGCCCAGGGCCAGGCCGTTCTTGTAGGCGGGGGCGTAGGCGTGCAGCATTTCGCGGTTGGCGATGAAACCGCCCGCGGTCAGCACCACCCCGCGCCTGGCGAGAACCCGGATGGTGGTCGCGTACCGGCGGTCCAGCCGGGCCAGTTGCTTCTCCAGGGCGCGCCGCAGCGGCGGGTAGTAGATGCCCGGTTTGGCGGCGATCGCGGCCATGCGCGTGTAACGGCTCTTGACGCGCGCGGGCGCGTCGCGCAGCGTCCGGCATTCGACTCCGACGACCGCGCCGGCGCCGTCGGTGATGAGCGAGGTCGCGGTGGTCAGCGTTTCCACCCGCACGCCGCGCGCGGCCGCCGAGCGGGCCAGCGGCGCGAACAGTTTCTTGCCGGAGGTACCCCACCCTTTGACGCGATGACCGCGCTGAGCAGGGGTGATGTCGGCGAACGCGCCGGAGATCTCGCTACCGGAGTAGTACAGGTAATAGTCGTTGTTCGGATACGAGGTCTTGTACGGGCACAGCGACGCCTCGAACGGCACCCCGTGCCCGGTCAGCCAGTCGATCATGGCGGGACTGTCGTCGACGAAACGGCGCAGGGTCGCCGGGGAGACCGCGTCACCGACCTCACGTTCGAGGTAGGCGAGCATCGACTCCGGAGTGTCCTCGACACCGCCCGCGCGCTGCACCCAGGTGCCGCCGCCCGCGTAGATGATGCCGCCGGACAGGGCGGTGGCGCCGCCGCCGGTGAATCGATCCAGCACCAGGACCTGGGCTCCGTCCTCGGTGGCCTGCAGGGCGGTGGCCGCACCCGCCGCGCCGTATCCGACGACCACGACGTCCGCGGTCAGGTCCCATTCGTTCGC
>NZ_JBSFRU010000269.1:0-9181 GCF_053589395.1 Nocardia sp. NPDC003345 | reverse complement strand
GTTAATAGGGCCCCACCCTCGAGCGCCGGAGGCGCTCCAACAACTCAGTACGCGCTGTTGACGTTGTCCATCGAGCCGTACCGGTGGAACGCGTAGTTGCAGGCCGCGGCGATGTTGGAGACCGGGTTCCACACGTCGAACGGGGTGCCGGCCACGTGGTAGGCGGCGAAGGTGGGGTCGATCACCTGGAGCAGGCCCTTGGAGGGGATGCCCATCATGGCGTTGGAGTCCCAGTTGTTGATGGCCGCGGGGTCACCCGAGGATTCGCGCAGGATGTTGCGGTGGATGCCCTCGTAGCTGGCGGGGATGCCGTTTTTGTTGAGGATGTCCAGCGCTTCGCGGATCCAGCCGTCGAGGTTGTTGGTGTAGACCGGGGCGGGCGCGGGGGCCGGGGCTGGCGCCGGAGCGGCCTCGGGGGCCGGGGCGGGGGCGGCCAGCGCTTCCGGCGCGGGGGCCGGAGCCGGGATCGGCGCGGCGTTCGCGGCCAGGGCCTCGGGGGCCGGGGCCGCGGCGGCGGGGGCCTGCTCGGCGACCATGGCGACCTTGCTGGGGGTGTTGTCGTCGGCCATGGAGACGGCGGAGGAGGCCGTTACGGCGACGAGGCCGGCGGTGGCGAGAGCGAAGCCGACCGCTTCACGCTTGGTGCGCAGACGCAGGGTGGAGAAACGATGAGTAGCCATTCGGATTCGGTTCCTTGATCGGGTCTCGGGATCCGGCCCGGTTCGGGCAGCACGGATCTTCGGCGGCGGGGCGTGTGCCTCACAACCGGAAAACATGACTGTGCTGTTGTCGGGTTTTGTTGTAATGACACCGAACCGGGCGGGTTCGGGTCCGGATGGCGCATTTCGCGATTCCGGGGTGGTTTCCCGGTTCGCCGCGCCGCGCAACTCCACCAATGGGCGGAGTACAGTGGACTCGGGTTCGGTGTTCGCGAAAACCGACTTCGATTTCCGTTCCGCCGGGCTTCCGCGGTTGTTTCTCAACCTCGTGCCCGCAACGTGGCGGCCATTTCGAACCTCAGGTCTGTATCGACCGGATCTCAGAATGGTCACAGCAGGTGAACAGAAGGTTAACGCAGCCTGAGAAAATCATGAGCGCGATCTTGAATGCCGAAATGAACGTGTTCCATCGGCGCGACGACCTGGGGAAATGCCGTTAAACCTCTTGTGGTGCAGGCCACAGAATTTCTTCTCGGCAACTACGAATTTTGGTGTTTGTGATGGTTCCGTGATGGGAAAACCCCTGGTTTCGCGCCCGCCGCGGCTCGCCGGGGAACCGGCCGTTATCGACCGGCGGCCCGACGTTCCGGACTGGTATCCGGGTGCGCCTGATGATGTGATGGGGTCCTGCAGGCGCAGTACCGGGCGGTAACAAGGCCCGGACCGAGACCGGAAAGAGGGCCGGCGATGGACTCGACGACGAGTTATCCGCAACTGTTCGCTCCGCTCGACCTGGGGCACACCACGCTGCGGAACAGGGTGGTCATGGGCTCGATGCACACCGGGCTGGAGGACCGCGCATGGGATACCAATCGCCTGGCCGCCTACTTCGCCGAACGGGCCCGCGGCGGGGTCGGACTGATCATCACCGGCGGTTATGCGCCCAACCGCACCGGTTGGCTCCTTCCCTTCGGCGCGAAGCTGACCACCCGGACCGAGGCCTACCGGCACCGGACCGTCACACGCGCGGTACACGAGGCCGGCGGGAAGATCGCGCTACAGATCCTGCACGCGGGCCGGTACGCGTATGTGCCGGGCAGTGTGTCGGCTTCCTCGATCAAGGCCCCGATCAACCCTTTCCGGCCCCGCGCGCTCACCGAGCGGGGTATCCGGCGCACCATCGACGACTATGTCCGTTGCGCCGATCTCGCCCGGTTCGCCGGGTACGACGGAGTCGAAATAATGGGTGGTGAGGGGTATTTCATCAATCAATTCCTCGCACCCCGCACCAATAAACGCACCGACCGCTGGGGTGGATCCGCCGAGAACCGGCGCCGGCTCGCGTTGGAAATCGTGCGGCGAACCCGTGCCGTCGTCGGTCCGGAATTCATTATCGTATTCCGTTTGTCGATGGCCGAATTGGTCGAGAACGGCCAGACATTCGAGGAGATACTGGAACTGGCTCGGGAACTCGAAATCGCCGGGGCCGATATTCTCAACACCGATATCGGATGGCACGAGGCGCGAGTACCCACCATCGTCACCTCGGTGCCGCGCGCGGCGTTCGTCGAGTTCACCGCGAAGATCGCCGCCGCGGTCGGGATCCCGGTCTGCGCGTCCAACCGCATCAATATGCCCGAGATCGCCGAGGAGATCCTCACCCGCGGCGACGCGCAGCTGATCTCCATGGCCCGGCCGCTGCTGGCCGACCCGGAATGGGCGGCCAAGGCGGCCGCGGGCCGCGCCGACGAGATCAACACCTGCATCGCCTGTAATCAGGCCTGCCTGGACCACGCCTTTCAGCGCCGCACCGTCTCGTGCCTGCTCAACCCCCGGGCCGGGCACGAGACCGAACTCGTGCTGCTGCCCACCCGCCGGGCCAAACGGATCGCGGTGGTCGGAGCCGGGCCCGCGGGCCTGTCGGCGGCGGTCAACCTCGCCGAGCGCGGCCACCGGGTCGAACTGTTCGAGGCGCTGGACCGGATCGGCGGCCAGTTCGATATCGCCCGGCGGATTCCCGGTAAGGAAGAGTTCGACGAATCCATCCGATATTTCTCCCGCCGGCTCGAACGCACCGGTGTGCGGGTACACCTGAACACACCCGTGACCGCGTCCGAGCTGGTGGCCGGCGGGTACGACGAGGTCGTACTGGCCACCGGGGTACGGCCCCGGATTCCCGATATCCCCGGGATCGATCACCCGATGGTGCTGTCCTACGCGGAGTTGGTGCGTGCGGAGAAGCCGGTCGGCGCACGGGTCGCGGTGATCGGCGCCGGTGGTATCGGATTCGACGTCAGCGAATACCTCACCGTCGAGGGACACCCCACGCTGAAGGCCGACGAATGGAAACAGGAATGGGGTGTCGATTCCGAGGACGAGCGGCTGCCCGGGCAGTTGCGTACCGCCCGCCCGGCGCCCGCCGCCCGGGAGGTGGTATTGCTCCAGCGTAAGGACACCCCCTTCGGGAAGGGGCTCGGCAAGACGACCGGCTGGGTGCACCGGGCGGCGTTGAAGGCCAAGGGCGTGGAGCAGATCGGCGGCGTGAACTACGAGCGCATCGATGACGACGGGCTGCACATCAGCTTCGGGCCGAAACGCGAACGTCCCCGGGTGCTGCGGGTCGACAATGTCATCGTGTGCGCCGGTCAGGAATCGGTTCGCGATCTGGAGGCGGAGCTGGCGGCCGCCGGTATCGCGGTGCATCTCATCGGTGGTGCGGAACTGGCCGCCGAACTCGACGCCAAACGCGCGATAGACCAGGGCACGCGGCTGGCCGCCCGGCTGTGAGACCGCCGGTGGGCCGCGCACCGGCCCACCGGCGCGAAATAACCTTTTCCCGAACGGGTTCGCGCGGTAGTGTTCCGTCCTTGTGTTCGCACGAGGTAGGGGGTGACGGTGCCGGGCGCGGCCGATCCACCGGGTACGGCGAAGGTCTATTGGCGGCTGATGGTCGCGGGCTTCCGGCGGCAGTGGCAATACAAACTCGCCATGTTCGCGGGGCTGTTCACCAACTGTGTGTTCGGGTTCGTCCGGGCGGCGGTGATGGTGGCGGCGGTCGGGTCCACGGGTGGTTTCGCCGGGTACGACGCCGGCAGTATCGGCGCGTATGTGTGGATCTCCCAGGGGCTGCTCGGCGCACTGCAGTTCATGGCGGCCGAACTCGAACTCGCCGAACGGATCCGCACCGGTGATATCGTCGTCGACTTCCTGCGACCCGTCGATATCCAGCTGAGCAATCTCGCCGCCGATATCGGCCGCGCCGCGTGCACACTCATCCCGCGCGGGCTGCCGAGCCTGGTGATCGGCTCGCTCACTTTCGGCCTGGTCCTGCCCCGCGCCCCCGAGTCCTACCTGCTCGGCGCGGCGAGTGTGCTGTGCGCGGCGGCGATCTCCTTCCTCGCCCTCTTCGCGCTGACCATGGCCGGTTTCTGGGTCGTGGAAACCCGGGGAATCCGGACGCTCTACCAGACCTGCGGCCCTTTCCTCGCAGGCCTGTTCGTTCCCGTGCACCTGTTTCCGGACTGGTTGCGCACCCTCGCCCTCGCGACCCCGTTTCCGTCGATGTTGCAGGCCCCGGTGGATGTGCTGTCCGGCCGGGTCGTGGGCTGGGAGGCGGTGCACGTCGTCGGCACCCAGGTCTTCTGGTTGCTGGTGATGATGGCCCTCGGGCGGGTACTGCTCGCGGCGGGCCGCCGGAAACTGGAGGTCCAGGGTGGGTGAGACCACAGCGCCCGCCCTCCCGCAGCGGCCCGGACCGGCCGGATCGCGTTGGCGGCCCTACGCGGCGGTGGTGGGTTCGCGGATCCGGGCGCAGCGCTCCTACCGGCTGTCGTTCGGCGGTGAGATGCTGGCGGCGGCGTTGCTCGGCCTGGTGGAGTTCGCCGAGGTGTGGCTGATATTCCGGCAGGCGAAGGTGCTGGGCGGGCTGGATATGGATGCCGCGCTGCTGCTGTTCGGGATGAGCAACCTCGCCTTCGCCGCGGGCCAGCTCGTCTGCGGTCACCTGGACAAACTGCCGAACCTGATCCGCCTGGGCCTGCTCGATATCTATCATCTGCGCCCGCAGCCGGTGCTGCTCCAGCTGATCACCAGCGATTTCTCTCTGCGGCGCCTGGCCCGTGCCTCGGTGGCCCTGGTGGTGCTGGCCGCCGGACTCGTACGCAACGATATCGAGTGGTCGATGGGCACCGTGGTACTGATCCTGCTGACCTTGACCTGCGGCGCCGCCTTGTTCGCCGGTCTGTTCGTCATGGCGGCGGGCTGTCAGTTCTTCCTGATAGACGGCGCGGAGCTGACCAACAGCTTCACCTACGGCGGTTCGTTCGCGGCGACCCAGCCCACCTCGGTCTTCCCCACTCCACTGCGGATGTTGTTCTGCGTCGCGATACCGGTCGCGTTCACCGCCTACTTCCCGACGTTGGCGGTCCTCGGACTACCGGGCCCGGCGGGCCTGCCGTCCTGGCTGGCGTGGCTGGTGCCGGTCGCGACGTTGTGGGTGTGGACGCTCGCCGCGGCGATGTGGCGGCTGGGCACCAGGCACTATCAGAGCGGCGGTGGATGAGATGGGAGATCGGTGATGGCCGGGGTGGATTCGATCATCGAGGTGGACGAGCTGACACGGCAGTTCGTCCGGTACCGGCGGGAGGGCAGGCGGCGCCGGCGGGAACTGGTCACCGCGGTCGATGCCCTGAGTTTCACGGTCGAGCGTGGCGCGGCGGTCGGATATATCGGCGCGAACGGAGCCGGGAAGTCGACCACCATCAAAATGCTCACCGGCATCCTCGTTCCGACCTCCGGAGCGGTGCGGACCTGCGGATTGGAGCCCATCCGGCGCCGACGCGAGCTGGCGGGCCGGATAGGGGTGGTGTTCGGGCAGCGGTCCCAGCTGTGGTGGGATCTGCCGCTGCACGAATCCTTCACGATCCTGTCCGCCATCCACCGGCTGGAGCCGGCGGCCGGCCGGGCCCGCACCGCCGAGCTGGTGGCCCAGCTGGAAATGGCGGACACCCTGGATACGCCGGTGCGGCAGCTGTCCCTGGGGCAGCGGATGCGGGCGGAGGTGGCCGCGGCGCTGCTGCATTCCCCGGAGCTGGTAATCCTCGACGAGCCGACCATCGGCCTGGACGTGCTGTCGAAGCAGCGGCTGCGTGAGTTCCTGCGCGCCGAACGCCGCGAACGCGGTACCACCCTATTGCTGACCACACACGATATGGGCGATATCGAGCGCCTCTGTGACCGGGTACTGGTGGTGGACCACGGGCGGCTCGCCTACGACGGTTCGCTCGACGGTCTCGGCGCGACGGTCGGTGCGCAGCGGGTGCTGGTCGTGGATTTCGCCGAACCGGCGCCGCCGCTGCACGGATTGTCCGGAGCCCGGCTGGTGGCCGCGGAGGCGGAGGGGATGCGGCAGCGGTTCGCTTTCGACGCGGAGACCACCACCGCCGCGGAGCTGCTGGCCGAGGTCTCCGCACGCGCGAGAGTGCGCGATCTCTCGATCGAGGAGCCCGATATCGAGGACATCGTGCGCCGGCTGTACGAGACCGCCCGCTGAACGCAACGATGCCGGGCCCTGAGGGCCCGGCATCGGGTGAGATGTTCGCGAATGGGCCTTTACGCCTTGGCGTTACCGGCTTTCCACTCCGACCACGGGATGTTCCAGTCGCCCAGGCCGTCCACTCCGGACAGGGTGCCGCCGACCGTGTTCTGCACGATCGTGATATCACCGCGTTTGGCCGTGTTGTACACCCATTGGGCGTCGGCGGGGCTCAAGTTGAGGCAGCCGTGACTGGTGTTCGTGTTGCCCTGTGCGCCCAGCGACCACGGGGCCGAATGGAAGAAGATCCCGCTGTAGGACATCCGGGTGGCCCAGTCGACGTCGGTGCGGTAGCCGTCGGCCGAGTTCACCGCGACGCCGTAGGTCGAGGAATCCATGACGATATGTTCGTGGCGGTCTGCCAGGATGTAGACCCCGTTGTCGGTGGGGGTGTCGTCCTTGCCCATCGAGGTAGGCATGGTCCGTATCACCTGGCCGTTCTTCTCGACCGTGACCATTTTCGTATTGTCGTCGGCCTTGAAGACCACGGCATCGCCGACCACGAAGTGCGAGGTGATGTCGTCCTGGCCGTAGAGCCCGTTGCCGAGATCCTTGCCGTAGACGTTCACGTTGATGTCGACGCGGGTGCCCGAAGCCCAGAAATGTTCGGGCCGCCAGCGGACCTCCCGGTTGTTGACCCAGTAGAAGGCACCCTCGACCGGCGGGTTGGTCTTGATCGTGATGGCATCCTGCGCGGCCTTGCGGTCGGGGATGTTCTCGTCGAACTGGATCGCGACCGGCTGGCCGATCCCGACCACCTCGCCCTCACCGGGTACGAGGTAGGGCTTGGTGACGTTTCCGGGTGCGGTCGTGGTGAAGCTCATACCCGATGTGGCGGCTCCGCCCAGCCCGATCGACCGCGCCTGCAGGCGGTAGGTCTTGCTGTACCCCAGCGGCTCGCTGGTGCTCCAACTGCGCTTGTCCTGCGACAGCTGCCCCGCCACCGGCTGGCCGTCCGGATTGACCAGCGCCACATCGGTGAACAGGCCATCGGAGATCTCGAACTTCAGCGGCGCCGCCGGCGATACACCGATATCGCCGTCCTTGACGGGAGCGACGAGTTTGGGCTTGATGAGCTCGGTGAGGGGGTTGCGATCGATGGCGACGGATGTGTCCGCAGCTTCGGAGGACGAACACCCGGACATCACCAAAGCGATCAAACTGATGAGAAGAATCGGCACGAAGAACCGACCGATCGGCCTGCGCCGATCACCTGTACGCATATCAACCCCGTTTCAAGTCCCGGCGCACCCGCTCCGCGCCGATGGCTTCGGATCCGACCGATTTCCTGCTCACCTCGACCCACCGCAGCGGCGGGACCGGTCGAGACCACGTCCTACTATTCTGCCAGCCGTCACGAGGTGATCCCAACCGAAGATCAACTACTCGGGATCGGGCGGCCCACCTACACATAGGATTCGGGCCACTGTCCGTTACGGCGTCGCGCGGCTCACACCCGCCCGACTGGCTATCGATTTCACTTCTGCGGCCCGGGCCTGTTAATGTCTGTCCCGCACCGCACGGCGGAGCACGCGCCATTAGCTCAATTGGCAGAGCAGCTGACTCTTAATCAGCGGGTTCGGGGTTCGAGTCCCTGATGGCGCACTCATCAAAACCATCTCCCATCTGCGGGTTCTTCACTATTAGAAGTCTCGGCCACCCCTCTGGGTCCCCTGAAACTCCCCTTCGACGGGTCGAGTCCGAACTGTAATCCGCTGACTTTTCTCCCCGGCACCGCTACCTGCGGTTTCGGGGATTTTTTGGCGACCGGAATCCAAACCTACAGCCGTATGAACTACATCACATCAAGATCGTGTATCGGGCTGGACACGAGTGGCCGGGCTGTGACCCCACCCCCGGCGGGGTCGACGCCACCGGAGAAGAGGTGACATTCGAGGGGCCACGGGAAGTGGGCCCCTCGACGTCCCGAGGCCGAACCGGTCTCGTCAGTTCATGCTCTGAAAGTAATGCTCCAGCACATTCCCATTCATGTCGTAGACCTTGCAGTCGCGGCCGGTCATCTTCGCCCCGTTGGGGGCGGTGTAGGTGTAGACATCACCGCAGTGGGTCTGGGCAGCGGCGGTCGCGTCCGCGGCGAACACGCCGGCCACCGCGATGGCCGAGGCGAAAGCGGTCTTGAGAAGGATGCGTATCACGGGGATTCCTCTGATTCTCGATTTCCGGGTAGTGATACCGACTTCGACGCCGCTGCTCGCCCGGCGGTTCCATGCCGATACCGGAAATTCGCCGGCGGTGAGCCGGCCGGGAATCCGTTCGCGCGCTGGAAGATCGGATACCCGGCAGGGGTGGGGGATGGGCAAGGGGAAACCTCGGACGTGGCCGGACCGCACATCCGCCGAGGCCCGGCCGGTTTCCGGCGGATCGGTTAGTGTGCGCGGTATGAGCGAGGCGGACGCGCGGGTGGGTCGCGGACAGGTGGCCGCGTGGGGGCTGTGGGACTGGGGGTCGGCCGCGTTCCACGCGGTCATCGGGACCTTCGTCTTCGCGGTCTACCTCACCGACAGCGTGGGGGAGGATCTTCCCGGCGGTATCTCCGCCAGTGCCTGGCTCGGCTGGGCCCTCGGTATCGCGGGCCTGATAGTGGCACTGACGGCCCCGGTGACGGGTCAGCGATTCGACGCGACCGCCAATCGCAAGCGGTCGCTCGCGATCATGACGGCGGTGACCGTCTGCCTGATAGCGGCCATGTTCTTCGTCCGTGACGAGTATCACTACCTCTGGCTGGGGCTGGTGCTGCTGGCCTTCGGCCATATCTTCGTCGAACTCGCGACCGTGCCGTACAACGCGATGCTGCGCCAGGTGTCCACACCGGCGACCGTGGGCCGCGTCTCCGGGTTCGGCTGGGCGATGGGTTACTTCGGCGGGATCTTCCTGCTGCTGATCTGCTACGTGGGTTTCATCGCCGGCG
>NZ_JBSFRU010000268.1:0-9203 GCF_053589395.1 Nocardia sp. NPDC003345 | reverse complement strand
GTGCGCGCTCCGGACGAGTTCCATCAATTACAGGCAGGTCTGCCAGCTACCGGAACTGTAGTGGTTGGCGCCTGCGTCGGAGGCCTCCCGCTCACGCGTGGGAAGCTCCTGAAGCTCGAGCACGTTTTCCATCCTGTTTCACCCCCTTCGTTTCGAGATCTGGTCGGCTTCGAGCCAAGGCACCAGCAGGCCTCCCCGCATCAGGGGGAGATACTGGTGCGCCGGGCCATGAATCACGGAGTCGAGTGCTCGGATTACTCCCGCCGAGCCGCTCCACACATCCGCAGAGAACCGCGTACCACCATCACCCAGGACCATGTAGTGGTCCCCGCGAGGCACGAGGTACTTCTCCAGGGCGCGTCCGATTGTCTGTAGCCGATCGGGTCGCGATCCACCTCGCGACCGGAGTTCGTTCTGGAAGAGGAGCAATCCGGCCAGTCCGCTGTACAGGCCCGCGTTGTAGGTGAACAACTTGAAGGCGTCACGCTCGAAACCTGGGAGGCTGTCCGCGATGAGTCCCCCTTTTTCTTCGCCGGCTGCGTATAACAGCGCTACCGTGCCCACACCTGCCGAGCCCTCACTGAGATAGGGCATCGCTCGACGACCGTCCACACGGTCCGAAATAGATATCGATCCGTCGTCCATCGGCATGCGGGCGAGCAGATCGCGGTGCAGAAGGACCCGGCCTGCCTGCCGATAGGCCTCGTCTTTGGTGACCGCCCAGATCGCATGCAGGAACAGCGCCACCCCCGTGTGCCCGTACATCAGCCCCAGACGACTGCTGTCGTGCAGGACTTCCGCATTCTCGCGAGCCGCTTTCACCGAAATGTCAGCCAGAACTTCACTGCGTCGCAGCCACTCCACATCACCGGTGCGACAGTAGAGATCCAGGTATACCAATCCGCGGCCGGTGCTGCCCGTGGCCAGAGAACCGGGAAGGGCGCCCGGAGCCTCGGGGCCTGCGCGTAGCACTCGTTGCGCCTCCTCCAGTCGGCCGAAGCCGGCCAGAGTGGCCGCGATTCCGGCGGATCCGAAGAACAAGCTGTCGTCGTAGCCTTCTGCCCCCAGCTCGGCATCCCGTACCAGCAAATCCACATGAGCTTCGGAAACGTCTCGACCGCGCAATGCCAAGGTGCCGAGCACACCGGCAGTGCCGTACGCGAAACAGACTGTATTCGAGCGTATTCCTTGGTAAGAGGGTGGAAAGCGCCAATGTTCGCCGTCCGGATCGAACGCGGCGCCGATTCCGCAGGTGAGCTCGTTTGCCCATGCTTCCGCGTCCCCTGCGAAATCTGCCGTGGAGGAACTGCGTGCCGCCGGCACGTCGGCGTCGGAATTCGGCCAACTCGCGGGAGCGACGTATCTTCCCGCTGCCTGCCAGAGCTCCTCCGGGATACGCACCACGAGCCGTGCGTCGCGGCGGGCCGCCGACCAGAATGCCGGATTTCGCTCCATCAGATCGAAAACCGGGTAAAGCATGAAGCGGGCAATCGCGGACAGTGCGTAGTCATCGATGTCGACTCGGTCGCCAACGGGACGGTCGACAGGAACGAAGCCGGGCGTCCCCATCCTGGCCGGCTCTTCGTCCAAGCTTGTCGCGGCTTCGAAATCGATCAGCCTCGCCACACCGTCGGCATCCAGCAGCACATTATTCGGGTTCAGATCGCCAAATCTCATGCCGAGAGCACGTACGCGTGCGACAAGTTCGGATAACTGCTCCAGTATATCCAGGCATTTCGTATAGTAATTCGCCGATTCGTCCAAATCTGGTTCGAATCGAATGAGCGGCATATTATCCAGAACCCAGCGATGGAGAGTGATACCCTCTATCCACTCTGTGACCAGATATTCATGCTCCCATTCGGAAAGGTGAGCCAATGGCCGAGGGCAGATACCGGGATCCGCGCCGTTCAACTGCTTGATAATTCTGAATTCTTTACGAAGTCTGTCCTTAGCTGTCAGCCTGTCCCAGGTGAGACCGGTGTGTGCCCGCGCTTCTTTGATGAATACACGGGAACCGGACCTACGGTCAGTCGCACTGTATGCGCCGCCTCCGTTACTGTGACGAATCGCCTCCTCGAATGTGTAATTCTCGAACAACTCCGAAGAGCGTTGACATTCCGCCGGCCTGAACTTGTGCCGAAAGGGATCGTCGATACCGATAGGGAGCAGAAACTTCGGGTGCCGCTCATCCGCCTTCAAGACCCCGTTCCGGTCGCGGAACATTCTGATCTTCGCGCCGGTGGCAGGATCGAAGCGAACCACCTCCCGGTGCGCACCATAACGGTAGTGGATAGCACGAGAGGACCCGAATCTGCGATCAGACAGCACATAAGGGGCTTCTCGCGGCCCCAGCCCGACCTCTAGTCGGTCCATCAGTTCGCCCGACGCGGCCGCGTCCGGCGGGTAGATCGTCACGAACTTTCCACTCTGCGCCCGCGACGCATACTTATGGTGAAGCCAGATGAAACAGAATTCATCGTAGGTATGCTTGAAAGGGATTCCGAGATTCACGCAAATGCCGGCCACCACATCCAAGGTCTCGTGAGAATCTTGAATTGTGCCGGATACATGCACTTTCCAGCCGGACTCCAGAGATTCGACCGTACGCGGCGGTTTCCACCCCAGCCATATATCGTGTCGAGAATTCACCCAACCCGACATATCCAACTGCGGTTGATACCGCCGCGATTCCAGTCCAGCTTCCAACAGTGGCATATAGAAATCACGACTCGCCATCCCGAAAGCAACGTCGTCCAAAAACTGGTCCAATTCTTCCCCCACATGCTCGCACTCCCCTGCGGCCTTGATTTGCAATTTATCCGGACACCACAGTGCCGGTCAATGTGATGCAAATCACTTCTAATTCAGTGGGAGATTCCCGGGGTCTTGTGTACGTACGTGGCGTCGGTGACCTGGTCCAGCAGGAATTCCGCGATATCGGCGCGCGCGATCTTCAGGCTCAGACCGGTTTCGGCGGCGGAGAAACCGCGCCGGTAGGTCCCGGTGCGGGGGCCGTCGGTGAAGGCGCTGGGCCGCACGATCGTCCAGTCCAGGTCGCTGGCGCGTACATAGGTCTCCTGCTGCTGATGGTCGGCGTAGGCCGGGCGCAGCAGCAGGCCGAACATGATGTATTTCCACAGGAAGTTCAGGTTGGCCCGGCTGTCGCCGGCGCCGAGGGTCGACTGGCAGATCAGCCGTTTCACGCCCGCCCGGTTCATGGCCTCGATGACCGCGCGGGTGCCCTCGGCCCGCACCACGCCCTTGCGGCCGTTGCCGAGGGCGACGACCACCGCGTCGCTGCCCAGGACCGCGCGTTCGACGGCGGCCGGATCGAGGACATCGCCCTCGATCACACGCAACAGGTCGTGTGCCCGGTCGATCCGGCTCGCGTCGCGGGTGAGCGCGGTGACCTCGTATCCGCGTTCCAGTGCCTGTTCCACCACATGGCGCCCGACCGTTCCGGTGGCTCCGAAGACCGTGATTCGCATAACCGCTCCTGACTCTCGAAAGCTGCTCTGTACTGACTGAATCCAGTACAGCAGCGGGCGATGAGACGGAACATCGCTCGAACGCTCGCGGACATAAGCGAGCGTCTACGCAGCGGGCACTCAGCCCCGCAGGGCCTGGATCGTCGCCTCGTCGGCCGGATAGAAGGCCTCGATATGCAATTCGTCGACCGTCACGTCGGTGGCCGACATGGCCTGCGCGGTGATGCTGAAGAAGGAGAGTTCGGCCTCCCCCACCCGCAGGCGCAGCGGGATCACGACATCGGCGCGCGCGGTGACGCCGTCGTCGCGGTGCGGATAGGCCGAGACCTCGTCCAGCAGGGTCTTCAACCGCTGGTCGCCGGTCGATTCGTAACGGCTGCGGACCTGCCCCAGCAGATGTCCGCGCCACTGGGCGAGGTTGCGGATCCGGGGTGCGAGACCGTCGGGATGCAGGGAGATCCGGATGGCGTTGACCGGCGGCTCCAGCACTTCCGGCGCGCAGCCCTCGAGCAGCAGATCGGTAGCGGTGTTGCGGTCGACCACGTCCCACCAGCGGTCCAGGACCAGCGCCGGATGCGGCATATGGGCGTCGAGCAGTACGCGGAAGGCGTCCATCACGGCGCGCAGTTCCGGCGCGTCCACATCGCGCTGGCCGTAACCCGGCGCGAATCCGGCCGACAGCAGGAGATCGTTACGTTCGCGCAGCGGCACCTCGAGGTGGATGGCCAGCCGTTCCAGCATTTCCCGGGTGGGCCGGGAACGGCCGGTCTCCAGGAAGCTGAGATGCCGCGTCGACACTTCGGCCTGCGCGGCGAGTTGCAACTGGCTCAGCCGGCGGCGCTCCCGCCACGACCGCAGCAGGCCGCCCACCGAGGGTTCGGTCTCCATCGTCACCACGAACCCAGCGTATCGCGCACGGTAAGTGATCCCATTACCTCTCGGGTAATCGCCGGTTCATCCGAACCCGGAGATGCTGTGTGCATCGAGTTCACAACCCCGAGAGGACAATCCGATGAGCGATATCGTCACCGCCTATCTGGAGACCTGGAACGCCACCGATGCCACCGCGCGTACCGCGCTGCTGGCCCGGCACTGGACCCCGGGTGCCACCTACACCGACCCGCTCGCCGAGGCCGTGGGCGCCGACGCGATCGGCGCGACCATCGGCGCCGTCCACCAGCAGTTCCCGGGTTTCGTTTTCACACAGGTCGGCGAACCGGATGCGCACCACCGCCAGATCCGGTTCCAGTGGGGTCTGGGCCCGGCGGGGACCGAACCGGTGATCATCGGTTTCGATGTGGTCGTCACCGACGACCAGGGCCGGATCGAGGCGGTGCTCGGCTTCCTGGACAAGGTGCCGGGCTGAGATCGGCGGCCGTGCCCATCAGCCGGCCCCGAGCCCGCGCAACCGGCCGTTGAGATAGCGCTGTTCGGGCAGACTCGCGGTGAGCGAGGCCGCCCGGCGGTAGTTCTGCGCGGCCTCCGTTGTCCGCCCGGCCATCTGGAACAGGTGCGCCCGGACCGCGTACAGCCGGTGGTGGCGGTACATCGCGGGCTCGCCGAGCAGCGTCTCGGTAAGCCGAAGGCCCAGTTCGGGTCCGCCCGCCATCGCGATCGCGACCGCCCGGTTGAGGGTCACCGCGGGTCCGGGCGCGACCCGGTCGAGCATCGTGTACAGCACACAGATCTGGGGCCAGTCGGTACTCGCCCAGTCGGCGGCCTCCGCATGGACGGCCGCGATGGCGGCCTCCAGTTGGTAGCGGCCGATATGGCCGCGTGGCAAGACCTCCTCGAGCAGGGCGACACCCTCCGCGATGGAGGTCCGGTCCCAGCGGTCGCGGTCCTGTTCTGCCATCGGCACCAGTTCGCCGTCGGCGTCGGTGCGGGCCGCGGCCCGGGCTTGGGTGAGCAGCATCAGCGCCAGGGCACCGGTCACCTCATCGTGATCCGGAACCAGGCGATGCAGTTCACGGGTGAGCCGCAATGCCTCGCCCGATATCTCCGGGTCGAGCACGGATGGACCCGCACCGGCGGTATGCCCGGCGGTGAACATCAGGTGGCAGACGTCCAATACCGCGGCCAAGCGCGCCGGGAGATCGGCCGCTCTCGGTAGTTCGAAGCGGGCGCCCGCCGCGCGCAGAGTCGCGCGGGCGCGGGTGAGGCGTTGCGCCATCGTGCGTTCGGGCACCAGGAAGGCCGCGGCGATACGCGCGGTGGACAGCCCCGCTACGGCGTGCAGGGTGAGCGCAACCTGGGACTGCGGAGTCAGGCTCGAATGGCAGCAGAGCAGGAAGAGTCGCAGCGTGTCGTCGCCGGGCACCGAGGCCGGCGCGTCGGCGGCAGGGGCGAGCAGCGCGTCGGCGGGCCGGGCACAGGCGTCGGCGGTCTCCCGGCCGGCCCGCGCCCGATCGGCCCGCACCCGATCGGCGAGCCGTCGCGATGCGACCCGCACCAGCCATCCACGTGGATTGTCCGGCACGCCGTCGCGGCCCCACTGCCAGGTGGCCGCTTCGGCGGCTTCCTGTGCCGCGTCCTCGCAATCGCCGAGGTCGCCGTGGCGGCGTAGCAACGCGGCGAGGACGTAGGGCGCCTCCCGGCGCCATGCCTCGGCCACCGGCGAGGGCCCGGGGTCACCGATCGTCGCCCCCGGGCCACATGGCGGGCCGCAATTCGACGGTTTCGCCGGGGCCTGCGAACACCGCCGCGATCTCCTCGGCCCGGGCGTGGGATTCCACGTCGATGAGGAAGAATCCGGCCAGATGCTCCTTGGCCTCGGAATAGGGCCCGTCACCGGCGACGGCTGCGCCCGCGTGCCACCGGTACAGCCGCGCGGCATCGGGCGAGCCCAACGCCTCACCGCCCACCAGTTCGCCGTTCTCCTGCATCTCGGTGAGCAAGCGCTCGAAATCTCCGGTGATGCGGTCGCGCGCCTCCTGCGGAAGATCCTGGAATTCGGCCAGGAAGTCGCCGGTGGGATGACCCCACGGCTGCGGGTTGGAATGGATGAGAATCACATACTTCACGATTGGCTCCTCACTCGTTCGGCGACGGGCTCCGTGGCCCGTCCTCACCGAGAACGTCGGAGCCGCCGGCCGCTCGTCGACATCCACGCCGCGGCCTTTTCCGGAGGAGGGTCAGACTCGGCCCAGCGCGAGGGTGACATTGTGACCCCCGAACCCGAAGGAGTTGGTGAGCGCGTAGTCGATGCGCTGCGCCCGGGGCGCCCCGTGCACGATATCCAATTCGGCGTCCGGGTTCTCCAGGTTGAGGGTCGGCGGGACCACCTGTTCACGCAGTGTGAGCGCGGTGAGAACGGTTTCGAGCGCACCGACCGCGCCGATGGAATGCCCCAGCGCCGATTTCGGTGCGTACACCGAAGCGTGCGGGGCGACCGCGCCGATGGCGGCCGCCTCGGACGCGTCGCCGATGGAGGTCGAGGTGGCGTGCGCGTTGATATGCCCGATATCGGCGGGCTCCAGCCCGGCGGTGGCGATCGCCTTGCGCATCGCCCGGGCGGCCCCGGCTCCGGCCGGGTCGGAGGCGACGATGTGGAAGGCATCGGAGGTGATACCCGCGCCGAGTACCCGCGCGTGGATCCGGGCGCCCCGGGCGCGCGCGTGCCGTTCGGATTCGAGGACGACCAGCGCGCCGGCCTCACCGAAGACGAAGCCGTCGCGGTCGCGGTCGAACGGGCGCGAGGCCGCGGCGGGTTCGTCGTTACGTGTACTCATGGCCCGCATCATGGCGAAACTCGCGATCGGCACCGCGTGGATATGCCCTTCGACGCCCCCGGCCACCACCACATCCGCCTCACCGGTGACGATGAGCCGCCAGGCGTGCGCTATAGCCTCGGTGCCGGATGAGCAGGCCGATACCGGGGCGAAAACACCCGCTTTCGCCCCTACTTCGAGACTCACCGCCGCGGCCGGGCCGTTGGGCATGACCATCGGCACCGACATCGGCGACACTTTGCGATAGCCCCCGGCCCGCATGGCGTCGACGGCAGCGATGAGCGCGTCGCCGCCGCCCAGCCCGGTGCCGATGGCCACCGCGAGCCGTTCACCCTCCACCTCCGGCTCGCCCGCCGCCCGCCATACCCGCCGGCCCAGGACCAGGGCGAGTTGCTCGACATAGGAGTGCCGCCGCTGTTCGACCCGGGTGAGACCGGCGCCGGGATGCGCGGTGAGTTTGCCGCCGATGCGGACCGGGAGGTCGTATTCGGCGACGAAATCGTCGTCGAGGGTGGTGATTCCGGTATGTCCGGCGAGCAGGCGGGCCCAGGTTTCGTCCATATCGTCGGCCAGCGAGGTGGCGGCCGCGTAGGCCGTCAGCACCACGTGGTCCGCAGCAGGACGAGTTTCTGTAGCGATCGGTACAGTCACGGTGTCCATGAATACCTGTACCGTTCGCTACAGTCAACCCATGGCCCGCCCTCTAGACCACGCCAAACGTGCCGAACTGCTCGACGCGGTGGTGCGGTATATCGCCGAACACGGCCTCGCGGACCTCTCCCTGCGCCCGCTGGCCGCCGCGCTCGGCACCAGTTCGCGCATGCTGATCTACTACTTCGGCAGCAAAGAGGACCTGCTCGTCCAGGCCCTGACCACCCACCGCCCCGACCTCACCCGCGTCTTCGCCGGGGCCGGCGACGCCGCCGCCCTGCGCGAACGGATGTGGGAATTCTGGCGCTCCAACACCGCCGGCCCCGACGCCCCGAGCGTCACGGTGATGCTGCAGGTACTGGGCGCGGCCTGCGCGCCCCACGGCCCCTATATCCGCTACGCCGAAGCGGCGATCGCCGAATTCGTCGCCACCCTCACCGGCGAACTACGCGAACTGGGCGCCGAGAACCCCGATATCGTCGCCACGCTCCTTGTCTCCGGCCTGCGCGGCATCCTGCAGGACCGCCTCATCACCCACGATCACGCCCGCACCGACCGCGCGGCCCGGCGGCTGATAGACCAGTCGATACGATGAGAACTCGCCCCACGGATATCCCGTCGCACCCCTCTCGGCCCCGCACCGGCCGCTATTCTTGCTCCTATGACCGCCGTTCATGAGGAGATCATGACAACCGAGGAGTTCGAGGAACTCGCCCGGTTGGCCGGTCGAGTGTCAGAGGGTATTCGACTGGAACTCATCAACGGGCGCTTGGGGGCGAAAGCAGTGGCCGACGGGGATCACGGCAGGATTCTGCAGTGGCTGATCCGCATGTTCATCATGCTGCGCCCGGAGTTGTTCCTGAGTATGGAACAAGGCCTGAAGGTCGAGCAGTACCGTAAGGGCCGGGCACGGCCCGACGGCGCGCTGGCGGATGCCGACGCGTTCGTCGGACAGGGAGAATGGGCCGACCCGGAACCGGTCCTGATGGTGGTAGAGGTCACCTCCCGCGATCGGGACACCGAACAACGCGACCGCCGAGAGAAGCCGGTCGCATACGCCGCGACCGGGATCCCGGTCTACCTCTTGATCGATCGCGAATTCGGGGAGATCACGGTATTCAGTCACCCGGTCGACAGCCGGTACCAGCGGCGCGTCACCGTGGCGATCGGCGATCACGTGGAGCTGCCCGACCCGGTGGGCGTGGCCCTGGATACCGAGCCGCTGAAAGCGTGGGTCTGACTGCGGCCGCCCGGTCCACGGATCGCGCGTAGCGGGGTCCCGCCGGTCTCCGGCCGGAGACCGGCGGAACGAAAGTTCAGGACCCCGCGG
>NZ_JBSFRU010000267.1:0-9262 GCF_053589395.1 Nocardia sp. NPDC003345 | reverse complement strand
ACCATCCACGCCTACACCCAGGACCAGAACCTGCAGGACGGCCCGCACAAGGATCTGCGCCGCGCCCGCGCCGCCGCGGTGAACATCGTGCCGACCAGCACCGGTGCGGCCAAGGCCATCGGCCTGGTGCTGCCGGAACTCAACGGCAAGCTGGACGGCTACTCGCTGCGGGTGCCGATCCCCACCGGCTCGATCACCGACCTCACCGCCGACCTCGCGAAGAAGGCGACCGTCGACGAGATCAACGCCGCGTTCAAGGCGGCCGCGGACGGTCCGCTGAAGGGCATCCTGAAGTACAGCGTCGACCCGATCGTCTCCAGCGATATCGTCACCGATCCGCATTCCTCGATCTACGACGCGCCGCTGACCAAGGTCATCGACGATCAGGTGAAGGTCTACTCGTGGTACGACAACGAGTGGGGCTACTCCAACCGTCTCGCCGACCTCATCGGCCTCGTCGGCAAGTCGCTCTAGGGCCGGCGTGAGCATCAAGACTCTGGACGACCTCCTCGCCGAGGGCGTCGAGGGCCGGGGCGTCCTGGTGCGCTCGGACCTCAACGTTCCCCTCGACAACGGCACGATCACCGACGCGGGCCGCATCATCGCCTCGGCGCCGACCATCAAGGCATTGGCCGAGGCCGGCGCCAAGGTGGTCGTCACCGCACATCTCGGCCGCCCGAAGGGGGCCCCGGATCCGGCGCTGTCGCTGGCTCCGGTGGCCGCCCGGCTGAGCGACGAACTGGGCCGCAATGTGCAGCTCGCCGGGGATGTGGTGGGCCAGGACGCGCTGGCGCGTTCCGAGGGCCTCACCGACGGTGACGTCCTGCTGCTGGAGAACATCCGCTTCGATCCGCGCGAGACCAGCAAGGACGACGCCGACCGGGCGAAACTGGCGGCCGCGCTGGTGGAACTGGTCGGCGACGACGGCGCGTTCGTCTCCGACGGGTTCGGTGTGGTGCATCGTAAGCAGGCCTCGGTGTACGACGTGGCGACCCTGCTGCCGCATTACGCGGGCACGCTCGTCGCGGCCGAGGCCGAGGTGCTGGCCAAGCTCACCGAATCCACCGACCGGCCGTACGCGGTGGTGCTCGGCGGGTCCAAGGTGTCGGACAAGCTCGCCGTGATCGAGGCGCTGGCCCCCAAGGTCGACACCCTGGTCATCGGCGGCGGTATGTGCTTCACGTTCCTGGCGGCCGAGGGTCTGCCGGTCGGATCCTCGCTGCTGCAGGAGGAGATGATCGAGACCTGTAAGGGTCTGCTGGACCGCTACGCCGATGTGATCCATCTGCCGCGCGATATCGTGGTCGCCGACTCCTTCTCCGCCACCGCGGAATCGAAGGTGGTGGAGTGCAACGAGATTCCCGACGGCTGGATGGGCCTGGATATCGGCCCCGAATCGGTACGGCGCTTCGCGGCGCTGCTCACCGAAGCGCGGACCGTGTTCTGGAACGGCCCGATGGGAGTGTTCGAGTTCGACAAGTTCGCGGCCGGTACCCGGGGTGTGGCCGAGGCCATCGCTCAGGCCACCGGTAAGGGCGCGTTCACCGTGGTCGGCGGCGGTGATTCCGCGGCGGCCGTCCGGGCGCTCGGCATCCCGGAGGGCGATTTCTCGCATATCTCCACCGGCGGCGGCGCCTCGCTGGAATACCTGGAAGGCAAAACGCTGCCCGGGATCAGCGTGCTCGACGACGCGGAAGGTGCGTGATGGCTCGGAAACCGCTGATCGCGGGCAACTGGAAGATGAACCTCAATCACCTCGAGGCCATCGCCCTGGTGCAGAAGATCGCGTTCGCGCTGCCCGACAAGTACTTCGACAAGGTCGATGTCACGGTTATTCCGCCGTTCGTCGATCTGCGCAGCGTGCAGACGCTCATCGAAGGCGACAAACTGCGCGTCACCCACGGTGCGCAGGATGTGTCGGTGCACGAATCGGGCGCCTACACCGGTGAGGTCAGCGCGGCCATGCTGGCGAAGCTGAATTGCGCGTACGCGGTGGTCGGACATTCCGAGCGCCGTCAGTACCACAACGAGGACGACGCCACCGTGCTCGCCAAGGCGAAGCAGGCCCTGAAACACGAGATCACCCCGATTGTCTGCATCGGCGAGGGCCTCAACGTCCGTGAGGCGGGTACGCACGTCGAGTACAACCTCGAACAGTTGCGGGGCTCGCTGAAGGGCCTGTCGGCCGCCGAGATCGCGAAAGTGGTCATCGCCTACGAACCCGTCTGGGCCATCGGCACCGGCAAGGTCGCCACCCCGGCGGATGCGCAGGAGGTGTGCGGCGCGATCCGCGGTGAGCTGGCGCAACTGGCGAACGAGCAGGTCGCCGAATCGGTGCGGGTGCTCTACGGCGGCTCGGTCAATGCCAAGAACATCGGTGAGCTGATCAAGCAGACCGATATCGACGGCGCGCTGGTCGGCGGGGCCTCGCTCAAGGGTGACGAATTCGCCACCCTGTCGGCGATCGCGGCGGGCGGTCCGCTGCCCTGAGGTAGAGCCGGACAGTTCACCGAGGCCCGCCGGGATATCGTTCCCGGCGGGCCTCGGTCGTTCGGGCGAACGGCTGATCGTTACGGGTCGTGGCCGCGGGGCACTGCCGGGAAGGCGACGATCGAATCCTGCGGCGCGGAATTCGGCGGTGTCTCCACCAGCACCTCTGCGAGACCGTTCTCCCGATCCCAGCGCACCTGGTTGATACCGGTCGTGGCGTAGACGTCGTGGCGCATGCCCTCCTGATGCAGGACCGTCGCGGCGTCGCGGGCATGACCGTACCGGGGATCGCCGGCGTCGCAGCACAGCATGACGAGCGGCCTGTCCGGTGCGGATCGGGAGGCGGTCACGAAGTAGCGGTTCGAGGCCAGGACATGGCCGAAGAAGCGTCCGGGTACCAGCAGCGTGCGCCAGTCGGGTTCGGCGTCGCTGCCGATGTTGGCGTCGACCTCGAAGCCTCGGCGGGTCGCATGCGCGTGGGTGTAGAGCACCCCGCCGCCGGTATCGTCGGCCCAGGGAGCGCGCAGCGCCGGGCCCGAGTCCCGGAACAGCGGCGCGCCGGCGCGGGTCCCGGGGATACGCACCTGCGGAACGAATTCTGTGTCGCTCGCCCGGTTCGGCATACGTGACCACGTGGAATACGCTTCGACGTCGGAGGGGCCGGGTCCGCCGTTCTTGGTGGGAAACGACACCCCGAACACCTCGCCGCGGTGATTGACCAGGGGCCGTGCGCGGATCTGGTGTGGTTCGAAAGTGTAGCGCTGGTTGCGGGCATCCCAGCCGGCGAGCCAGGGGCCGCGGGTCGAGATCTCGTTCACCCGTACCAGGCCCGCCGCGTCGGCGTTCGTCGCCGCGCGGCCGGCATTGCGGAGTTCCCCGCCGAACCGGGTGAGCAGGCTGTGCGCTTCGCGCATACCCGCGACGGCCGAATCCGCCAGTGCGCCGGTGATCTCCTGCATCAGGCGAGCCGTGCCCCTGCCGGATATCGGCTCGTCCAGCACCATGGCTACGAGTATGCGGGTCCGGTGCGCTGTGGGAAGTGTTCGAATTACGCGGGCGCCGAGCGCATCCGGACGCTACTGTACCGGAAACTGTTGCAGCGTCGATCGAGCAACCGGAGTGAACGAGCCGCTGAGGAGCTCCAACGTGGGTGACCCATCGCCGGAGGCAGTTCGGTACGGCGACTGGTTCGTCCTGGTCGATCCCGGGTGGGAGCCCGGCAGCCGGTCCACGCCGCCGCCACCCGAAGTGATCGTCGGCGGCTGGGAACTGGGACCGGACGGGACGGCCGGGCCGTTCCGTCCCAACCCGCGGTATCGCCCCGGCGATCCCGCCGCGCCCACCGATCCGTTGGATGCCCTGCTGCGGCTGGTCGTGACGGCGGGGCGAATCGGCGGTGAAGTCCTGGACACGATGGCAGATACCGTCGTGGAGATCGGCTGCGACAGCGAGGATCGGCCGCTGCTGGGGCGGGCACCCGACGGAACGCCCTGTGTCGTCGTGGTCACCGCGGAATCACAGAAGACCCATCTCGATGTGGACAGGTGGTGGCCGGTACACGGCCGCGATCTCGCCGGGCTCGTTCCGCCCGGTGCCGATGTGCTCGTCAATCCCGCCGGTGCCGCGCCTGTCCGGCTGCGCACCGAGGCGTTGTACGGGAGGGACCCCGGCGGCGAACACGCCTGAACACGTCGCACCGGGTGGAGCGCCGCGAGAAGCCGGTGGTCGCGGCGTCCGGCTACCCGGCGCGCAGCGTGAGCCCGTGGCCGTTCGGATTGCGCAGGGTCAGGACGTCGGCGTCGACCGTGGCGTGGACGGTCCCGTCGAGAGCGGCCAGCACCGCCTGCTCGACCTCCATGATCTCCGGTGCGCACATCATCCGTGTGGTGGCCGCCGTGGCGGTGATATCGGCGCCGTCGGGAGTGTCGGTGACCGCCGCCCGGCCCGTGATCCGGTTACAGCCCGCGAAACCGGTGAGCCCGCCGTCCGCGGCGAAGGTCAGGGTGGGCCGCACCTCGTCGATGGTGCGCGACTGTATCCGGGCGTCGGGGGTGAGCAGCGTGGTGACCACCCACTCGGTACCGCGGACGGGCCGGTCGGGGGTGAGAACCTTCTTGTCGGTGAGGACGACGGTGGTGTTCTTCCCGGTCACTGTCAGCCGATCCCGCTCGAGGCCCCAGGTGGGGTCGCCGCGCAGCAGGTCACCGACCCAGGCGTCGGAGCCGGCCCGATCGCCCGCACACCCGATCAGTGTGCTCGCCAGATCGGAGACGTGCAGGACGTGGTCGCGCAGATCGACCGCGCCGGTGTGGGTATTGCATCCGGCCGCTGCCGAGATCCGGCCGTCGGCGAAGGTGAGGGTGAGCGGCCCGCCGCCGGGAATGGGCGCACCGGTGACCTCGGTGGATATATAGGTGTGGCCCATGGGAGTGGGTTCGGGTGCGGCCGGTCCCGGCTCGTCGTCCGAACACGCCGTCGCGGCGAGGACGAGCAGTGACAGGGCGGCACCGATTCGCAGCGCTGGTCCCGGCATGTCCGCGATGCTACCGGGCGCGCGGCGCGATCCGGTGCGCCGAAACCCGCCCGCCGCTCGGATCTCCCTGATTTCAACGCTTCCGGCCCGGCCGATCGGTCTCGTAGCCTCGCTCGGCGATCGACGCGGCAGCGAAGGGAACACGATGTCACTACTGGAAGCAGGGCCGGCCGGGACCCGCCCGGACGATCGCGTTTCGGCGCCCGATGAGCGGCTGGGGGCCGCGGACACCAGAAAAGCGGTGGTGGCGAGTCTGATCGGCACCACCGTCGAGTGGTACGACTTCTTCCTGTACGCCACCGCGGCGGGGCTGGTTTTCGACAAACTGTTCTTCCCGAACAACAGCGCTTTCGTCGCGACATTGCTGTCGTTCGCGACCTTTGCCGTCGGTTTCGTGATGCGGCCGGTGGGAGGGCTGGTCTTCGGCCATATCGGCGACCGGATCGGCCGGAAGAAAACACTGGCCCTGACGATGGCGATCATGGGCGGATCCACCGCGCTGATGGGCGTACTGCCCACCGCCGCCGCGATAGGCGTCGTGGCACCGATTCTGCTTCTGCTGCTGCGGATGTTGCAGGGTTTCGCGCTCGGTGGTGAATGGGCGGGCGCGGTACTGCTGGCCGTCGAGCACAGTCCACGGCGGAAAGTCGGCCTGTTCGGCAGCTATCCGCAGGTCGGCCTGGCGCTCGGGCTCGCCCTGGGCACGGGGGTCTTCGCGCTGCTGCGGACAACGCTGAGCGAAACCGCGTTCCTGGATTACGGCTGGCGGATCGCCTTCGGCGCCAGTCTGGTTCTGGTGCTGATCGGCCTGGTGGTGCGTCTGAAGATCGACGAGACGCCCGCCTTCCGCGAGGTCGACCGGCTCAACCGGATCTCGAAAGTGCCGGTGGTCGAGCTGTTCCGCGACGCCCGGTCGCGGCGCAACACCGTTCTCGGTTTGCTCTCCCGCTGGGGCGAGGGCGCGGCGTTCAACACCTGGGGCGTTTTCGCGATCACCTTCGCGACCGGACATCTCGGTTTCGAGCAGGTCCCGGTGCTGCTGGCGGTCACCGTCGCGGCGGTGGTGATGGCGGCGCTCATCCCGGTCTCCGGGCTGCTCGCCGACCGTTTCGGCCCACGCCGGGTCTACATCGCCGGCATCGCGGCCTACGGCCTGCTCGTATACCCCGTGTTCGCGCTTTTCGAGACGGGGAACATCGTGATCTTCACCGTGGCGATCATCGCGGTCTTCGGTGTGGCACACGCGTTGTTCTACGGCGCGCAGGGCACCTTGTACGCGGGTCTGTATCCGGCCCAGGTGCGATACACCGGGTTGTCGTTCGTCTACCAGTTCTCCGGTATCTACGCGTCCGGCCTGACACCGATGATCATTACGGCGCTGATCGCGGCGGGCGGTTCGACACCGTGGCTCGCCTGCGGCTATCTGGTGGCGACCGCGGTGGTGAGTGTGATCGCCACCCGGTTGATCAGCGAGGAGGACCGGCTCACCGCGTGAGTGGGCCGCACAAAGGGCCGGGTTATGCTGTCCCGAGTGACCACCGCCGCGCCGAAACCCGTTTCCACCTGGGCGCCGTTGCGGTCCCGGGTCTATCGGGCGCTGTGGATCGCCCAGCTGGTCTCCAACCTCGGCACCTGGATGCAGATGGTGGGAGCGCAGTGGGTGCTGGTCGATCAGCCCAACGCGGCCGCGCTGGTCTCGTTCGTGCAGACCGCCACCACCTTGCCGGTGATGATCCTGTCCATACCGTCGGGGGTACTGGCCGATCTGCTGGACCGTCGCCGCCTGCTGCTGGGCGCGCAGTCCACGATGGCGCTGCTGGCGATCATCCTGGCGATCGCCACGGCCACCGGGCACACCACACCGTCGGTCCTGCTCACCCTGCTCTTCCTGCTCGGCTGCGGGCAGGCCATCGTGGCGCCCTCCTGGCAGGCGATCCAGCCCGAATTGGTACCCCGCGACCAGATCCCGTCGGCGGCGGCACTGGGCAGTATGAATATGAATATCGGCCGCGCCGTCGGCCCGGCGATCGCCGGCGTGCTGGTGGCGGTATCGGGCCCGGCGCTGGTGTTCACGCTCAACGCCCTCTCCTTCGGGGCGATCGTCGCCGCGCTGCTGTTCTGGCGCCGGCCCCGGGTCGAACGGGAACTGCCCAGTGAGCGGCCGCTGGCCGCATTGCAGGCGGGGACCCGGTTCATCAAGGCCGCTCCGGCGATCCGGCGGGTACTGCTGCGCACGATCCTGTTCGTGGCGCCGGCGAGCGCGCTGTGGGCGCTGCTGCCGGTGATCGCGCGTAATCAGCTCGGACTCGGCTCCTCGGGGTACGGCGTCATGCTGGGCGCGCTCGGAGTCGGCGCGGTCCTGGGCGCGATCGGCCTGGCCCGGGTGCGGGCCGCGCTCACCCCGACCAGGCAGGTGGCGGCCGCGGCTGTCGTGTTCGGCCTGGCCTGCTGCGGGACGGCGCTGCTGCACGTCGAGGCGCTCGTGCTGTTGCTGCTGGTGTTCGCGGGCGCGGCATGGCTGCTCACCCTCTCCACCATGAACGCCACCATGCAGCTGCTGCTGCCCGGCTGGGTTCGCGCTCGCGGGCTGTCGGTGTACATGCTGGTGTTCATGGCCGGTCAGGCGGTCGGTTCGGTGGTGTGGGGCCTGGTCGCGGGAGCCTACGGTGCGGTGACCGCGCTACTGGTGGCGGCGGCGCTGCTCGGTGTCTGCGCGATCAGTACGATCTGGCTGCCGATGCGGCAGTTCGCGGCCGGTTTCGACCTGACCCCGCACGCGTACTGGCCGGAACCGCAGCTGGTGGTCGAACCCGATCCCGACGACGGCCCGGTACTGGTCCTCAAGGATTACGACGTGCCGGCGGACCGGGTGCCGGAATTCCTCGAGGCGATGGCGTTCGTCGGCCGTTCGCGGCAGCGCACGGGGGCGATGGAATGGCGGATCTACCGTGATGTCGGCGCCGAGGACCGCTATGTCGAGGCCTTCGTGGTGCGGTCCTGGTCGGAGCATATGCAACAGCACAAGGTCCGGCTGACCGCGCAGGACCTGCTCCGGGAGCGGGCGGTCACGGAATTCGCCCGTGACGAGCGGCTCACCCATCTGGTGTCGGTCGAACCGGCGCCGTAGGCTCGCCGCTGCCGTGCGCGGACTGCGGATGGGGCATGCCGGGCAGCACCCTCTAGACTGTCCCGCATGCGGATGTTCCTGGATATCCTCCTGATCGTCACCAGCCTGCTGCTGGTGCTGCTGGTGCTGCTGCACCGCGCCAAGGGCGGAGGTCTGTCCAGCCTTTTCGGTGGTGGTATGCAGTCGAGTCTGTCCGGTTCCACGGTGGCCGAGAAGAACCTCAACCGCATCACCATCTTCACCGGTCTGGTCTGGTTCATCGCGATCCTGGGCATCGGGCTGGAGATCAAGTTCGCCTGACGCCGACGGCCGTGCGCGCCGTCCCCGTCGCGGGAATCGGCGCGGGCGGCGATCAGTCGTTGCGAGGCACCCGGCCGTCGAGGTCGGTGAATCCGTAGTCGTCGGCCAGATCGGCCACCTTCCACGCGGCACCCGATCGCTTCTTGCGGTCGGAGTCGGCGGCCAGCGCGACCACCGCGCGGCCCGCGAACCGGGGGCTCTCGGCGAGGTTCAGGTCGAAACTGCCCTCGCCGGGCAGGGTGACGATCCGGTTGCCCTCGTCGTCGGCCGGGACGAGCTGCAGTAGCTCGGTGTTCACGATGCCCGGCCAGATCGACACCACGCTCACCTCGGTATCGGCCAGGTCGTGGGCGAAATCGGCGGTCATCCGATCCAGCGCCGTTTTCGCGACCCCGTAGACGGCGTTGTGCATATAGCGCACCGAACCGGGTGAGGAGACGTTGACGATCAGCCCGCCGGCTCGCAGGAGCAGCGGGGCCGCGTAGACACTCGCGGCGTAATGCGAGCGCACGCCGATATCGAACGTCTCGTCCCACGCCTTCGGCGGGACCTCCCAGAATTTGCGGCCCAGCCAGCGGGCGGCGGCGGGGGAGTTGTAGACGTTGTTCACCAGTACGTCGAGCCGGCCGTGCTCGGCTTCGACCTGCTCGAACAGCCGCGCGGTGGCCGCGTCGTCGCCGTGATCGCAGACCACCGGCACCCCGGTGCCGCCGAGTTCACCGATCTGCGCGGCAGTCTCCTCGACGGTGCCCGGGAGTGCGCCCGGCTGCGGCGATCGCCCGGTCACGTAGACGGTGGCGCCCGCCGCGCCC
>NZ_JBSFRU010000266.1:0-9321 GCF_053589395.1 Nocardia sp. NPDC003345 | reverse complement strand
TACCCGCTCCGAAACTCAGGGCGGGTACGACCAGACCCGAGGCACCCATCCGCCGGTACTCCATGTCGACTCCTAAAGGGTCTATAGTTCCGTTAACAGTCGCCAATGTACACCGAATCACCCACAAACGAAACTGGAGTTCCATTATGACCTCCGACCCGGCCGTTCCCGGCTCGGTACGCCCAGGTGGACGCACCGCTCGCGTCCGCGACGCGGTACTGCGGGCCGCCGGTGACCTGCTCGCCGACCGCGGCTTCGCCCATCTCGATCTGACCGAGGTGGCCGCCCGCGCCGAGGTGGGCAAGACCACGGTCTACCGGCGCTGGCGGACCCCCGCCGGTCTCGTCGCCGATCTCCTCTCGGATATGGCCGAACAATCACGCCCGCGCGCCGATACGGGTTCCCTACAGGGCGACCTGGCCGCCAACGCGCGATCGGTGGCCGGGGCCCTCGCCGATCCCCGGCAGGGCCGCCTCTTCCGGGCCGTGATCGCGGCGGCGACCTGCGACGACACCACCGCCGAAGCGCTGCGCCGCTTCTACGATGTGCGGCTGGCCGAATGGGCGCCCTGTATCACCGACGCCGAAGCACGCGGAGAGGTCCCCGCCGGCACCGATCCCCGGGCCGTGCTCACCGCCGTCTCCGGCCCGCTCTACTACCGGCTCCTGGCCAGCGGCGATCCGATCGACGAGCGGGCCGCCGGCACGGCGGCCCGGGCCGCCGCCGACGCGGCCGCCGCCGGCATCTTCGTACGAGGCAGCGACGGCGACGACGGCCCGGCCGGTTGACGCCCGGCCGGGCACTCACCAGAGGTTGCCGGCGTGCACGACCGCATCGGCCAGCAGTACCGCGCCCAATATCGCGAACACCACCCGCACCGACATCGGGCCGAACCGCGAGACCGTCCGCACGACCGCGCGATACACCCGCTGGGCACGCGGTGTGCGCCGGACCGACAGCGCGAGCACCACAACGGGAGGTAACAACGCGAGCGCGCAGTAGGCCACCACGATCAGCGGCCACAGCGCCGGTCGTGGCTCGCGGGCCGCGATCATCGCCAACCCCGCCAGATACGGAATCGCGGTCGGCGCCTGGGCCAGTCCGATCCCCACTCCGAGCACACCGAGTAACCACGGTCGCCGGCGAATGCCGACCGTCCACGCGGGCGGTTCGGCGCGGGCGCCCCCGGGCAACGCGGCGAGCACGAGCAGGACCGCGCCGAAAACCAGTTCGCCCCAGGCTCGGATCGTCGGCGTGAGCTCGAAATCCACCAGATCGGTGAGGAAATCGATACCCAGCACGGTCAGCAATCCGAACGTCGTGGTGACGACGAAGACTCCGGCGACGAAACTCATCCCACCGGGGACCGGAGATTTCCGGGCCAGGCGGCTGTCCACCACGATGGCCGCGGTCACCCCGACGAGTAGCAGATCGAGCGAGTCGATGAACGCGAACCCGGCGAGGGCGAACAGGAGGGCCACCATGACGCGGCCAGCCTACGCACCCCGCCGGATCCGCTCGCCACAGCGCGTACCGCGGCAGGTCAGCCGGCGGGCACGGCGGCCGGTAGCCAGAACGGGTCCCGGCCGGTGTAGCCGAGCACCCGGTGCAGCAGCGGGGCGCCCGGACCGATCGGGACGGTCGGGCCGAAAAGCCCGGGGGTGCCCTCGGGCGGAGTGTCCTTCAGGAAGTCCAGCAGGACCTCGAGGTCGGCATCGGCCACCGTCAGCTGCTGTACGGTCGCCCGGGACAGATCCCAGGCATGGATGACCAGTTCGTCCAGCGCCACCCGCGCCGTCACCCCGGCCGGCATGGTGACTCCGCCCGCCTCCGTCTCCCCCTCCCAGGCCGCAGGCGACTGCCACGCCTGTGCGAGTGCGCCCAGCCGCGCGGCGATACCGTTGCGCCAATCGGGCGCGAGGGTCGCGCCGGAACCGAATTCGGGAGATGCCGACCGGTTCACCGATTCCTTGGTGGCGGCGGCGCGGAAAGCCTCGGCCAGGCCGTCCACATGCTCGAGCAGAGCGCGCACGGGGATATCGGCGGGGGTGGGTGCGTCGAGCTGGTCGTCCTCGATTGCGGCGACAACGGCGGTCAGGGCGTCGGTCGCCGAGGTCAGGTCGAATTCCGGTGGCATGCGGTCTCCTCGATCCGTGGCTGCTGTAGATCGAGACGAGACGGGCCGCGCGAACTCATCGCCCGCGCGGACAGCTACCGGGGTCCGATTCCGGTGCGCATGGCGGTATGCAGTTCGCGCAGACCGGCCCGGTCCGTGAGCACCTCCAGCACCCGGAACCCACCGGCGGGCACCGCGAGCTCGGCGGCCAGTTCCGCCGGTCCGACCTGCCGGTGCGGAAGCCGGTATGCCGCGCACAGGGCCGAGAGGTCCATCCCGTGCGGGGTGCCGAAGACCCGCTCGAAAACCCCGGCGTACTGGGGATCTCCCTGTTCCAGGAGTTCGAAGATACCGCCGCCGTCGTCGTTGGCGACCACGATCGTGAGATCTTCGGGGCGCGGTTCGCCGCGGCCGATGAGCAGGCCCGGCGCATCGTGCAGAAAGGTGAGGTCACCGATCAGCGCGATCGTGCGGCCCGGATGGTGCAGTGCGGCGCCCACCGCGGACGACACCGTCCCGTCGATACCCGCGACCCCGCGGTTGGACAGCACCCGGACCCCGGGCACGGGCGCGGATACCAGCGCGGCATCGCGTACCGGATTCGAGGCCCCCAGCAGTAGTTGATCGCCTTCGCGCAAGGCATCCATGATCACCGCGGCCACGTGCAGCCCGGTCGGTTTCGGATGACCCGCCAGTTCGTCGCGCACCACCGTGCGGGCCCGCTGATCGAGTTCGCGGCAGCGGGCCAGCCACTGCGGGCTCGGCTCCCCCGTGGTGACCGCCCGGGTACCGGTGCCGACCACATTGCCGGAGACATCGGGCCAGCGCGGGCCGGTGGTCAGCGCGTACACGGTGACGTCGGGATCGGCCAGCACCTTCGACACCTGCCGGTGCAGGGTCGGGCGGCCGGTGATGACGGCCTGCTTCGGTTTCAGCAGCGGCAACGCCAGCGGATGCAGGGCGGGGCCGTGCACGGGCGCGGTGGGTTCGGCGACCGTCGGCAATGCCGCGAGTTCGGGGCGGAGGCCGGCGCCGTGCCCGGAGATGACCACGGTATCCGGGGTCAGATCGATATCGAGCGGCACATCGAGGGTGGCGTACTGGGTGGCGGTCCAGGGCCGGTCGGCGGCACGTCCGGCCGGTGTCGGCTCATCGGCCCGCGAATCGGGTACGAGCGGTTCCCGCAGCGGTATATCGAAATGGACCGGCCCGGCATTGCCGGAGCGGGTACCGCGCGCCGCGGCCAGCACCCGGCACACCGACGAACGCCAGACGCTGTTCTGGCGGGGATAGTCGGTAGCGGCCTCCGTTTCGGCGAGACCGAGGCTGATGGTCGCGCGGACCTGGCTGCCGAACAGCCCGAGCTGTTCGACGGTCTGGTTCGCGCCGGTGCCCAGCATCTCGTAGGGGCGGTTGGCGCTGAGCACGATGAGCGGGACCCGGGCGTAGTTGGCCTCCAGGACCGCTGGTCCGAGGTTCGCCACCGCGGTGCCCGAGGTCATGACCACCGGTACCGGGGCACCCGAGGCGATGGCCAGGCCGATGGCGAGGAATCCGGCGGTCCGCTCGTCGATGCGCATATGCAGCCGGAGCCGGCCCGCCGCGTCGGCGGCCTGCAGGGCGAACGCGAGCGGCGCATTGCGCGAGCCGGGGCAGAGCACCACTTCCCGTACCCCGCCGCGGGCGAGTTCGTCGACGACCACTCGCGCTTGCGCTGTTGACGGATTCACGCCTCCAGCCTGTCAGACCACGGCTGTCCCGTCTGCGTCGGCCTGCTCACACCGGCGGCGGCCCATCGGCAACACACACCCGCGCGACCTGCGATAACCGTTCGCTCAACCCCTCCGCCGAACGGGATGGACACCCCCCGTTGGGGACCTCGTCGACGAGGCCCCCACGAGCCGCGCTCGCGCGCGGCCGACAACCGTTTACCGGGTATCCGGTCAGCCGGCGTGCTTCTGCACCAGATCGCCGACCCGGGGCAGTGCCTCGACGACGTTCTTCTTGGCCGAGGAACGCATCGAGTTGTACACCTTCTGCAGGGCCGGGCGGCTGGAGGCCGCGGCGCGCGCATCGGTGACGGTCAGCAGGGATTCGGCGACCTCGTCGCTCTTGGCGGCGAGCAGTTCACCGAAGGTGCCGCTGCCACCGGCCTGGAACTCGGCCCAGTACGGCTGAAGCTGCTCGAGCAGCTTGGGCGCCAGCGATTCCAGGGCGTCGGGCACGATGGACGGGCTGATCTTCTTCACCGCCGCGTACCCACCCTTCACGGCCAGACCCGACGCACCACCCTTATCGGAGACCTCGGCATCCAGGACCTGGACGGCATCGGCGAGGAAGGCCGGGCGAGTGGCCTCGTCAAGCAGTGATTCAGACAGTGCTGCAACCAATTTAAGGATCCTCCGGATCAGTACTCGTATGGACGGGCACCGCAACTATACGCATCACCCGCACGAGTGTTCGCGTCCCCGCATCACCGAAGCGGGGACGCCGTGATCCACCGGCGTTGCCGCGCAACCCGGTACGGAACGAGGACCGGCGAGTAACCCGGCCTCCGAGCAGGTAGTACCCCCGGAGCGTGGCACCCGAAACCTCCGCTTCCATCTCGTGGCGATCCTGCTGACCACGCTCCGCGACGAACGCACGCCCGATCCCGCCTTCCGGGCGGCGTTGCGCGACCTCTCCCGGCTCCTGGTCTACGAGGCCCTGCGGGACGCGCCCGTGGAACACGTGGACATCGTCACCCCCGTCGCGGCCACCCGGGGTGCCCGGCTGGTCCGCCCGCCGTTGCTCGTCCCGGTACTGCGGGCCGGGCTGGGCATGGTGGACGCCGCCACCGACCTGGTTCCCGAATCGCAGGTCGGATTCGTCGGTGTGGCCCGGGACGAACACACCCATCTGCCGGTGCCGTACCTGGAATCGCTGCCCGACGATCTGTCCACGACCCCGGTGATGGTCCTGGATCCGATGCTCGCCACCGGCGGATCCATGCTGCATACGCTGGAACTGCTGGTGCAGCGGCGGGCCACCGATATCACCGCGGTCTGCGTGGTCTCGGCGCCGGAAGGGATCGCCGCCCTGGCGGGTTCGGGTCTGCCGGTGCGCCTGGTCACCGCGGTGATCGACGACCGGCTCAACGACGACGCGTTCATCGTGCCCGGGCTCGGCGATGCCGGCGACCGTCAGTTCGGGCCGCGGTGAAACCCCTCAGGCACCCAGCGCGCGGCAGTATTCGCGCAGTTCCGAAAGCCGCTGCCCGGCCACGGCCCGGGCGGCCGGCAACCGGTCGGCCGCGGTGACCGGCTCCACCACCTCGAGGTAGCACTTCAGCTTCGGTTCGGTGCCCGACGGCCGGACCACCACCCGCACCCCGGTACCGGTGAAGACCAGGGCGTCGGTGCGCATCCGGCCGCGCAGCGCGGCCATATCGGTGAATTCGACCGGGGTTCCGGCGAGTTCGCCCGGCGGCGCCGCGCGCAGGCGGGACACCAGTTCGGTGGCGGCGCGCTGATCGGGTAGCCGCAGCGCGACCTGATCGCCGGCATGGACGCCGAAACCGGTCGCGTAGTCGTCGAGTTCGTCGAGCAGGCCGCGGCCCCGGGCCTTCAGCCGCGCGACCAGATCGGCGGCCAGCACCGCCGCGGAGATTCCGTCCTTGTCGCGGACCGCCGACGGGTCCACACAGTGGCCGATGGCCTCTTCGTACGCGTAGACCAACCCGTCGCCGGCCCGGGTGAGCCATTTGAATCCGGTGAGGGTTTCGGCATAGCGGGCCCCACGGGCCGCCGCGATCCGGGAGAGCAGGCGGGAGGAGACGATCGTGGTGGCGACCAGCGAATTCGCGGGCGAGCCGCGCAGGACGTGATCGGCGAGCAGCACACCGGTCTCGTCGCCGCGCAACATCCGCCAGCCGTCGGCGGTGGGCACTCCCAGCGCGCAGCGGTCCGCGTCGGGATCCAATGCGATCGCCAGATCCGCGTCCACCTTCTCGGCCAGCGTCAGCAGCAGATCGGCGGCACCGGGTTCTTCCGGGTTCGGAAAAGTGACTGTCGGGAAATCCGGGTCGGGGACGAACTGTTCTGCGACGGCGTGGATATCGGAGAATCCGGCCGCCGCCAGCGCCTGCGCCACGGTGGCGCCCCCGACCCCGTGCAGCGGTGTGAACGCGATCCGGATATCGGCGCGTTCGCCCTCGCCGCCGATCAGCCGCGGTAATTGCGCCACCCGGGCCAGGTACCGCGAGAGCAGTCCGGTGTCCGCGGGCGGCACCGGCATACGGTCGATCGGTTCGCGCACCGCGCCGATCTGCTTCTCGATCTCGGTATCCGCGGGCGCCAGGAGCTGGGCGCCACCGTCCAGATAGACCTTGTAACCGTTATCGCCCGCCGGGTTGTGTGAGGCGGTGATCTGCACCCCGGCGACGGCGTCCAGGGCCCGCACCGCGTACGCGGTCACCGGAGTCGGCAGTGGTTCGGGCAACCGGGTCACCGCGAAACCGGCCGCGGCCAGTACCTCGGCGGTGATCTCCGCGAACTCCGCCGACCCGTGCCGGGCGTCCCGGCCCACCACCACCCGGCCCCCGCCCAGGCAGCGGTCCCGCAGCCAGGCCGCCAGGCCCGCGGTGGCGCGGGCCACGGTGGTCTCGTTCATACCGTCCGGGCCCGGGGCCAACGGCCCGCGCAGACCCGCCGTGCCGAACGTCAGCACTAGAGCTTCTCCAGGACACCGCGCAGTAGTTTGCCGAGCCGGGGCGCGGCGGCGTTCCCCTCGGCCAGCACCTCGGCATGCGACAGCGGTGCCCCCGTGACACCCGCGGCCGAGTTGGTGACCAGCGAGATACCGAGCAGACGCGCGCCCAGCGCCCGGGCCGCGATGGCTTCCAGGACCGTGGACATCCCGACCAGATCGGCGCCCATGGTGGCCAGCATGCGGATCTCGGCGGGAGTTTCGTACTGCGGTCCGTGCAGCCCCGCGTAGACACCCTCGGTGAGATCGGGCTCGACCGTGCGGGCCAGCTCTCGCAGTTTCGGATCCCAGGCGTCCACCAGATCCACGAAAGTCGCGCCCGCCAGCGGTGTGCGGCCGGTGAGGTTCAGATGGTCGCGCACCAGAACCGCCTCGCCGACGCGCAATCCGGGGCGGATACCGCCGGCGGCGTTGGTGAGGATCACGGTCTCGGCGCCCGCCGCCACCGCCGTCCGCACCGGATGCACCACATCGTCGGGACTGTTGCCCTCGTAGAGGTGCCGGCGTCCCATCAGGACCAGCACGTCGGATCCGCCGACGGGTACCGACAGCACCCGGCCGATATGGCCCTGGGCGGTGGGTGCGGCGAATCCGGGTAGTTCCGGCATCGGGATCTCCGCGGCCGCGGGTCCGAGTTCGGCGACGGCGTCCTGCCAGCCCGAACCCAGTACCACCGCGACCCGGTGCCGGGCGACGGAAGTGCGGGCGGCGATCTCCTCGGCGGCCTGTTCGGCGAGCATGGCGGTCAGTCTATGGCCTCCGGCGCCGCGGGACCGGCCGTACAGCCGGCCGTCCGTCGCGGGCGGCGACGCCGGGCGACCGCGCGCGACTATTCGGGTCGCTGTGGATACGCTGCACGTATGCCGTACCTGGAGCGTGATGGGAACGTATTCGTACTGTCGCTGGGCAACGAGGGCCAGACCGACGACGAGAACCGTTTCAGCCATCAGTGGATCGACGAAACCCATGCCCTGCTGGACACCGTGGTGGCGACCGAAGGCCCGGCGGCCCTGGTGACCACCGCGACCGGCAAATTCTTCAGCAACGGGCTCGACACCGACTGGCTGTTCGCGAACCTGGACCGGATGCACGGCTACCTCGACCGGGTACACAGCGTGTTCTCCCGGATCCTGGCGTTCCCCATGCCCACCGTGGCAGCGGTGAACGGGCACGCCTTCGGCGCCGGGGCCATGCTGGCGACCTCGCACGATTTCCGCGTGATGCGCGCCGACCGCGGGTACTGGTGCCTGCCGGAGGTCCATCTGGGCATGCCGTTCACGGTCGGGATGAACGCGCTGCTGACCGGCCGCCTCACCAACCAGGTCGCGCTCGCCGCGATGACCACCGGCCGGCGTTACGGCGCCGCCGACGCGTTGGTCGCGGGTATCGTCGATGATGTCGCCGAGGCCGACGCTCTGCGCGGCGCCGCCGTCGCCACGGCCGCGGAACTGGCCGCGAATCGCACCCCCAGCCTGCCCGCGATCAAGCGCTCGCTGCACGCGTCCGCGCTCGCCGGGCTGGCGGTGCCGAACACCCCCGAGAACTTGGCGTTCGCGCAGGGGTAGCGGCCCCGACACCCCGCGTTCGCCGCTCTCCGGGCACCGCCCGCCCGCGACACGTCCGCCGCGGTGGCCCATGCCGTCGCGCGTGGATCGGGCGGCGGTGCGAAACTGGAGGTTACGGTCGCTTCTCGACAGGGGCGAGCAGGCCACCGGTATGTACCGCGACCACGGTCGCGGACGATATGTGTCCAGGGAGGCCCGGACACCAGCGAAGTGGTTCACAACTGCTCGTGCTACGACAGGAGGACATTCGGTGAGCACATCCGGCCGTTCGGTGCGATACGGACAGGACGCGGTGACGGCGTGGCTGGCCGAGCACACGGTCGATCTCGTTCAATGGCGGCGGCATATCCACGCCAACCCGGAACTGTCGCGGACCGAATTCGCGACCACCGAATTCGTCGGCACCTGGCTGACGAAGGCCGGTCTCTCGTTCCGGGTCATGCCCAGCGGTACCGGGCTGATCTGCGATATCGGCCCCGACACCGGTCCGCGCGTCGCGCTGCGCGCCGATATGGACGCCCTGCCACTACAGGAGTTCACCGGCCTCGAATTCGCCTCGTCGGTGCCCGGGGTATCGCACGCCTGCGGCCACGACGCGCATACCGCCATCCTGCTCGGCACCGCCCTCGCCCTGGCCGATCTCGAACTGCCGGTAGGCGTGCGACTGATCTTCCAGCACGCCGAGGAAGTGATGCCCGGCGGCGCGCTCGACATGGTCGCCGCCGACGCGCTCGCCGGCGTCGACCGGATCTTCGCGCTACATTGCGACCCACGACTGGAAGTCGGGCGCGTCGGAATACGCGTCGGGGCCATCACCTCGGCCGCCGATACCGTCGAACTCGTCCTGGACTCACCCGGCGGCCACACCTCCCGCCCCCACCTGACCAGCGACCT
>NZ_JBSFRU010000265.1:0-9322 GCF_053589395.1 Nocardia sp. NPDC003345 | reverse complement strand
GTGATGATCTGGCCGCGGACGAGTACTTCGCCGTCGTCGGCGAGGCGGAGTTCGAGGCCGTCGACCGGGCGTCCGACCGATCCGGGCCGGGGTTTGTCGAGTTCGGTGTAGGTGGCGACACCGGTTGTTTCGGACATCCCCCATACCTCGGAGACGCAGAAGCCGAGCCCGAGGAAGAATTCGAGTGTTTCGGGCGGGATGGGCGCGGCGCCGGAGGAGGCGACGCGGAGTTCGTCGAGTCCGAGGGCGGCCCGGAGTTTCGCGAGCAGGATTTTCTCGGCGATGCGGTGCTGGAAGGACAACAGTGGGCCGCGGCCCGTACCGGCGAGGTCGGCCTTCGCCGCGGCGATGCCGGTGGCGATGGCCCAGTTCGCGATGGCCTTCTTGGCTCCGGTTTCGGCGGACAGCTTGGCCTCCACGCCGCCTTTGATCTTCTGCCAGACGCGTGGGACGCCGAAGAAGATGGTGGGGCGGGCGTCGGGGAGTGCGGCCGCGATCTCCCGGGGGTCGGGGACGGTCGTCATCTGGATACCGGTGATGAGGTTGATGGCGTGCCCGGAGATGCGGTCGGCGACATGGGCGGCCGGGAGGTAGGACAGCGCGCGGTCGTCGAGGCCGACGTCGAGGGGTCCGCTGCTGAGGGCGATCACCTGGGCGAGGACGTTGCGGTGGGTGAGTTCCACGCCTTTGGAGGGGCCGGTGGTGCCGGAGGTGTAGATGAGGGTGGCCAGGTCGCCGGGTTCGACGGCCTGCCAGGCGGTCTCGAAATCGAAGTCCGGGTCGGGGTTGTTCTCGAGGTCGGCGAGGGTTTTCGCGCCTTCCGCCGGGCCGTCAACGACGACGAGGTGTTCGATGGGGACGCCGGCGGCGCGGATGACATCGAGGAACTGCTGTTCGGTGATGACTATCTTGTTGCCGGCGTTGGTGAACACGTGTGCGATCTGTTCGGCGGAACAGGTGTTGTACACGGAGAACGGAGTTGCGCCGACGTGCAGTGCGGCGGTGTCGAGGAGGTTGAACTCCGGACGGTTGGTCAGCATGATGCCGACGGTGTCGCCGCGGCGCAGTCCGAGTGCGGCCAGGCCGGCGGCGAGCACACGGACTCGTTCACCGTACTCGCGCCACGTGATCTCCTGGGTGCCGCCGACCGTGCGCAGGGCGACGGCATCGGGGCGGAGGGTGAGGGTCTGCTGGAAGGCCGCGGGCACCGTGTAGACGGTGGTGCCGGTGCGGTGCGGGTAGGCGATATCTGTTGTCATGGTCCGTTCCCGAGATGCTGGAGCTCCGCGGACTCTTGTCCGGTGAGGGTGTTCCGGATGCGGAACACCGTTCAGCCGGAGTGACGCGGATCACTCATAGTAGCCGGGAAACGGACAAAGCGCGTTGGTTCTGTCTGGGTCAGCGGCAGACGGTCACCCGGGCAGCGGCAGCCGCCGGTGGGTGTCGGCGGGATCGGCGACAGGGATCCAGTGGCCGCGGTGCCGGCGTTTGGCGTCGAGGTAGGCGGCGGCCCGCGCGCTGAGCGGTGAGGTGTACAGCGGTTCCGGGGTCACATCGAGTTTCTCGTCGACGAGCGCCTGGACTTTGTCGGGGTTGTTGGTCAGCAGCCGGACCTTGCCGAGGCCGAGCCGGGCCAGACTCCGGGCGGCGTGGTCGTAGGCCCGCCCGTCCGCGGGATAGCCGAGCGTGGTGTAGGCGGTGAAGGTGTCGGCGCCGGAGCGTTCCGCTTCCCGGTAGCCGAGAGCCTTGGCGATCAGTCCGGCGCCGCGGCCTTCCTGTTCGAGGTAGACAAGGATGCCCGCTCCTTCGGCCTGGATCAGGTCGAGGGATTTGCGCAGTTCCGGTCCGCAATCGCAGTCCTCGGAGCCCAGTGCTTCGCCGTAGAGGCAGCGCGAATGGATTCGGACGAGGCAGTTGTCGCCGGGTTCGCCGAAGATCAGCAGGTGCCCCAGGGCGGGGTCACCGTCTACGGCCTGGATGCGCACCGGCGTGTCCTGCCCGTTCCTGGTGAACCTGTGCCCGGTGTCGGGCTCGGCGGCCCCGTCGGCTGCGGTCAAGGTCGGGACTCCTTCGATGGGTTCGTATGGTGCGACGGGGTGGCCGGAGAGGGCCTGCGCAGCGCTCGGCCCGCCGAGCGAGGGGTGGTTTCCTGCGCCTCGGCGGGCCGGTAGCCGACTTTACGCCCGGCGTGTGTGTTCCGCACTCCGTGTGCGGCGCGTCGGTGAGATCTGCCGATCGGGCGGCGTGTCGCGGGCCGGCGCATCGGTCAGTGCCGTTCGGCGGTGAGCCGGATGATCCGGTCCACGTCGTCGGTGGTCGGCATGGCGCCGGGTACGTCGCCGGCGAAGGACTGGGTGGCGACCATGGCCGCGGTGGCCCAGCCGTAATCCTGTTCGTCGGCGATACGGCGGCCGCCGGTTTCCGCGGTGCCGGCGTGGGACAGCAGCCGGTAGACGAGGGCGGCGGAGAAGGCGCCGCGGGAGCCGGGTACATCGGTCAGTGCCGCGGCCTGGACCCGGGGGATGTCGAGAGCGAGCCGGTCGGAGCGGACGGTGCAGCCGAAGTCCTCGACCACGCAGACGGCGCGGGCCCCGAGCATCTGCAGTTGTTCGGCGATGTGGGGGGCGGATTGGGCGGGGATCTCGGGCACCATGCTGTCGAGTTCGTTGGTGGAGCCGATGACGTAGTCGACGCTGGACAGGTAGCGGTACAGGGATTGTGGGTTCTCGGTCTGGGCGGCGGCGACGACCGTTGTCGGCCGGGCCGGCAGGGCCTGGGTGATGGCGAGGACTTGTTCGATGACGGGCAGTGGTGGTTCCAGGGTCACCAGTACCGCGTCACTCGCGGCGAGTGCCTCGCGGACCGCGGGGCCGATCAGTTCGGTGGCGGCGAGCCGGATGCGGTCGTCGTCGCAGAAGATGGTGCCGGTGATACCGGTGCGGCTGACGATGAGCGCGGTGATGGGGGTGCGGGCCTGGGGGACGACGCGGATCAGCGAGGTGTCGATGTTCTCCGAGTGGAGGTAGTCGAGGATGCGGCGGCCGGCGTCGTCGTCTCCGATGGTGGTGACCATGCGGACGTCGATGCCGAGGCGGGCGGCGGCGACGGCGCGGTTGAGCGCTTTTCCGCCGGGGTTGTCGCTGAAGCGGCCGCGGGCGAAGCCGCGGGCATCGGGGATGCTGTCGACCTGGTAGATGTGGTCGATGACGGCGTCGCCGACGACGGTGAGGGTTCCGACGGTGTCGTGGCGGGTGGTTCTGCGGCCGATGTGATCGTCGGTGTAGACGGTGCCGGTGACCAGGAGCGCGGCGAGTGCGGTGAAGGCCCGGCGTTCGGGGGTGGCGCGCAGGGACCGGACGGTGGGGGCGGGGGGTACGACGTCGGCTTCGGCGATTTCGTGGAGGCGGCGCCAGTGGGCGGAGAGGTATTCGCGGCGGGCGCCGAGGTCCTGGGAGTAGAGCCCGGTGGGTTCGATTCCGGGTGGCCGGGAGTCGCGGAGGAGTCCGAGGGAGAGTTCGGCGTCGGTGATCACCCGGTGGGTCGCGGGCAGGCGGCGGGCGTGTTCGCGGACGACCGGTAGGACGGCGGCGAGGGGGGTGGTGCCGTGGGCGTCGGCGTAGCGCCGCATGACCGGGAGGTCGAGGAGGGGGGTGATGTCGATTTCGGTGGTGGTGAGGCGGTCGGGGCTGAGGCCGGAGCGTTTGCACAGCCGCGTGAGGATATTGCGGATGGCGACGATGGCGGTGTCGTCGTGCTGGACCATGCGGCGCGCCTTTCTGCTTCCGTGCCTCCGCCCTGGGGTTTCGGCCGACACGATTTTGGCAATAACCATAGTGCAAACGGCATTTGACATGGGATTGACCCACGGAACAGTCAAATGACACACTTGGAATAGCTTTTTACCTCGATAGAGGAACGGGAGGGCCTGGTGATGCCGATGACGACAGCCCGGTTCCGCGGACACCGATATCCCGCGCGTCGACCCGTCGTTTGCGCTGGTACGGACCCGGAGGCGTCCTCCGCAGCGGCGCTCTAGCGCCCGCGTCCACGCCATTTTCCCGACGGCAGCGATGCCGCGCCGGCCGGCCGTTGCGCCGGCCCGGTCTCGGTGCCGAGCCCCCTGAGGAGGCAGCTGTGACCATCCACATCACCTACTGGCTGATGACCAGTGGTATTTCCCCCGAATTCGCCGAACGTGTGCACACCCGCCACGGGGCCTCGTGGCAGTTGAGCTGGTTGCCCGGCCGGAGCCTGTCCTATGAGCAGGCCTACGCCGGGATGGAGGTCGACGAGATCCTCTCGATCCCCGACCTGGTGGAGGACGCCGCCGCGATGGCGTATGCGGCGCGGCAGGTGGAGGTGCTCGGCCTGCTGTGGGATCAGGTCGTGTACCTGCTGGCCAGGAGAGTGGAGGAGCGTCAGCTGGAAGCCCGGTTCCTGGACGAGCGGGGTCCCGGCCCGATGCCGTTCCGGGAGGATCCCGGCGCGGTTCGCAGCGGGTCGGCCGCTTGAGCCGTCGCCCGGTCCGGGCGGATCAGCGGTGCGCGGCGTGTCCGGCGCCCACGGCGTCGGCGAGGCGGTGATAGCCGCCCGCGCGCAGACGTGCGGCGATGCCCTTGTGGATGCGCCGGGTCCACAAGGGCCCGCCGTAGATGAATCCGGTGTAGCCCTGCAGCAGGGAGGCGCCGGCGAGGATCCGTTCCCAGGCCTGTTCCGGGGTTTCGATGCCACCGACGGAGATGAGCACCAGCCGGTCGCCGACGCGCGCGTAGAGGCGGCGCAGCACGTCGAGTGAGCGTTCGGCGACCGGCGGTCCGGACAGCCCGCCGGCGCCGAGGGCGGCGACCTCGGCGGGGTCGGTGTTCAACCCGGTGCGGCCGATGGTGGTGTTGGTGGCGACGATTCCGGCCAGTCCCAGTTCGACGGCGAGGTCGGCGACGGCGTCGATGTCCTCGTCGGACAGATCGGGGGCGATCTTCACCAGCACCGGAACCCGGACGCTGTCCAGCACGGCGGCCAGGACCGGACGCAAGGATTCCACGGCCTGCAGATCGCGCAGGCCGGGGGTGTTGGGGGAGCTGACGTTGACGACCACGAAATCGGCGAGCGGGCCGAGCAGGCGGGCGCTGGTGGCGTAGTCGGCGGCGGCGTGGTCGGGTTCGACGACCTTCGTTTTCCCGATATTGGCGCCGATCGGGACGGTGGTGGCGCGGCCGTGCAGGCGGGCGGCCGCCGCGGCGGCGCCGTGGTTGTTGAAGCCCATCCGGTTGATCAGGGCCCGGTCGGCGGGTAGCCGGAAGAGGCGAGGCGCGGGGTTGCCGGGCTGGGCGGCGGCGGTGACGGTGCCGATCTCGGCGAAACCGAAGCCGAGCGCACCCCAGGCGCCGGCGCCGGTGGCGTCCTTGTCGAAACCGGCGGCCAGGCCGAGCGGGGCGGGAAAGTCGATTCCGAACGCGGTGGAGCGCAGGATCGGGTCGTCGACGGCGAACAGGCGGCGCAGCCCGGCGCGGGCGGGTGCGACGGCGGTGGCGGTGCGGATGAGGGCGAAGACGAGGCGGTGGATCGTCTCCGGCGGCACCAGGAACATGAGCGACAGCAGTAATCGGTACAGCACGGTCATAGCTCCGCGGCGTTGCCCGCCGGGGTGGTGAGGGCGGTTTTGCGGCGGCGTAGCAGGACGCGCCGGCTGCCGTCGGTGTAGGCGCGGACGCGCGAGAGTTCCCAGCCGCCGAATTCGGCCTGGATGGCCAGCCGCATGGAGGCGGTGACACGGGTGACGTCGGGCGGCAGCCGCAGCGGTACGTACTCGTAGTCGTCGCTGCTGGTCTCCCAGGTGGCGGGGAGTTTGTTGCGCGGGTGCGCTGCACGTGGAGTGGATGCCATCACTGCCCTCTCTTGCGCTGGTCCGCGGATATCCGCTGCAGACCCGGTTCGGTCGCCGAGCCGATGTAGAGATCGCCGGTGGACTCGTCGACGGTCACCGTATTCGGCTGCCGGACGGTGGGGTAGCGGCCGACTTCGCGTGGTGATCCCGCCGACAGGTCGTAGCCGACGATCTCGTTGCTCTGCGTGCACGTCACCCATACGGTGTCAGAACGCCGGTCGTAGGCGAGTGCGTAAGGCGACGATCCTACCGGGTAACGCTGGCGCAGGACGAGCGGATCGGTGGTGAACACCAGGAGCTGACCGCTGTCGGGGTCGGTGACGACGACCCGGCCGAAGGACGCCTCGGTGAGGTTCGCGGCGCCCGCTCCGGCCCGCAGGGCCAGCCCGAGATGTTCGTAGCCGGGTTCGATCTCGGTGAGCAGGGTCTGGCGGCGGTCCAGTACGGCGAGGGTGTCGCCGGTGAGCGCGAGGGCGTCGGCGGAGGCGAGCCCGGTGACGGTGTGCTGTACGCCGCCGGTGCGGTCCAGGACGAGGACCCGGCCGTCCGCGGTTCCCGCGATCAGGGTCCCGTCGGGCCGCGACCGCACCGATCGCAGGTTCGCCCCGGCGGGTATCTCGGTGACCTCACGGGTGGCGGCATCGATGCGCAGGATCACGCCGTCGGCGGCGGCCAGGATCTCACCGGGTGTGCCGGGAGCGAGGGCGACGGCGGGTGCGGGGAGGGAGACCCGATGTGTGGTGGGTGGCCGGGTGGCGGTGGTGAACAGGGTGAGGGTGGTTCCGGCCGGGTCGAGCGCGGCCAGGTTTCCGCTGCCGGGGTCGGCGGCCAGGGCGGCGACGGGCGCTGTCGCGGGGTAGACCTGCCCCGCGGGAGCGGTGGTGGTGGCCGGGGAGACGGCGGGTGCGGCCGGTTCGCGGGTGGGAGCGTCACCGGCGCCGGGTTCGGGGTCGTCCGAGCAGCCGGTGAGGACGAGCGCGACCAGGAGGGTGGCGGCGACCACGGCGTGTGGTCGCCGACGCCGAACTCGTGGCGCGGTGTCCGGGAACGACCGATGCTGCATCCGGTTATCTGACCATGTGCGGGTAGGCCGGTGCGGCAGCGGGGTATACGGGGGTGTCGAAGATCGACGGTCCGGGTGCCGGGCTACGGTACGAATCGGAAGGTGCGGAGGTCAGGAGACGACGATGCACGACGGATCGGGATTTTCCGCCGATGAGGTGACCACGGGACCGTTCGCGCACGGTTTCGGCCGTACCGGCGACGGGCACCCGTACGCGTTCCGGACGGTGCGGGCGACCTTACAACTGGAGATCTACCGGTCGGACCTGGATACCGAGGTGCCCGGGCCGGAGGATGTGGTGGCCGTGGCGGAGACGCGGGTCACCGATATCGATCTCGACGACGCGCGCAGTGTGGTGGCGCTGGTGCGGGATCTGCTGCCGGACGCGACGCCGTCGCCGCGGGACCGTAATGTGCCGACCGTGCGCGCGCTGCTGGCGCGGCTGGGGTCGGTGATCGAGGGCAGGCAGTGAATGATGGTATTCAGTACGTGATGCGGTACACACCTGTTCTCCGGCCGTCTCGCGCGTGGCGCGCCGGCTTCGTCGCCGCGGCGCTGGCCGCGGCGGCCCTGGTCAGCGGATGCGATTCCGGGGCCGATTCCGATGCGGTGGCGGCGGCGCGGTCGTCGGCGAAGGCGGCGTTGTCGGCGTCGGCCGCCGCGACCTCGCAGGAGCTGGCGTCGCGGGCGCTGCCCACCGCGGCGGAGCTGGACGGCCAGATCAAGCGGGCGCTGGATCCGGAGCTACCCGACGAGGAGCGGACGGCGCTGATCGAGGACGGTGAGGCGTTCCGGGAGGCCATTCCGGATATGTACCGGGCGTTGCAGGACAATCCGCGCGCGGTGTACGGGGTGACCGATCCGGTGTTCGACAATCACGACGGTACGGTGACGGCCACGTTGCGGCTGGACAAGGACGGTTCGGGGACCGCGGTCCGGACGACGGTGGTGCATTTCATCTATCTGGACGGTTCCTGGAAGTTGTCGCGCACGGATCTGTGCGGGATTCTGCGTTCGGCCGATTACCGCACCGCGGCCTGCGGCTAGACGCGGGCCGGAGCGCTGGGCATGGTGAGTTCGGGGACCCATCGGTGGGGTCGTTTCGTGTACCGGCACCGGGTCGCGGTGCTCGTGGTGTTCTTGGCCGTGGTGGGGTTGTCGGGCCTGTACGGGCGGGATCTGGCCGACCGGCTGACCCAGGAGGGCTGGTTCGACGAATCCAGTGAGTCGGTGGCGGCGTCGAAACTGGCCGACGCCACCTTCGGTCGCGATACCGACAGTGATGTGATCGCCCTGTATACCGCGCCGCCGGGTAAGACGGTGGATGATCCGCAGGTGCGCACCGAGGTGCGGGCGCAGCTGGCGGGGTTGCTGCGGGATCATCCCGGCCATGTGCTGCGGATCGACAGCTATTGGGACAGTGCGCTGTCGGGGCAGTTCGCCGACGATTCCCGGACGCACGCGTTCGCCAGTATCGGCCTGCGGGGTGAGGGTTCGGTGACGGTCGACAACTTCACCGCCATCACCCCGGATCTGCGCGCGGACGGTCCGGGGGCCGGCCCGGCGGGCACGACGGTGGAGCTGGCGGGGTTGCAGCCGGTGGTGGAGGGGATCAACACCGGTATGCAGGACGATATCCGGCGTGCGGAGATGATCGCGTTGCCGCTGGTCGCGTTGCTGCTGTATTTCGTATTCGGCGGGGTGGTGGCGGCATTGCTGCCGGTGCTGGTCGGCGGGATGACCATTCTGGGTACCCAGGGCATCATGCGGCTGCTCACCGGCCATATCGAGGTGAATGTGTTCGCCAGCGCGGTGGTGACGCTGGTGAGTCTGGGGCTGGCGATCGACTACGGACTGTTCACGGTGACGAGATTCCGGGAGGAGCTGGCGGCGGGCCGCAGCGTGGAGGACGCGGTGGCCCGGACGGTGTCGACGGCCGGGCGCACGGTGTTGTTCTCGGCGGCGATCATCGCGGTGAGCTTGGGGGCGCTGTTCATCTACCCGAACGGGGTGTTGCGGTCGGTGCCGTACGGGGGGATCAGTTCGGTGCTGCTGGCGGCGCTGCTGTCGGTGACGGCGCTGCCGGCGATGCTGGGGATCGCCGGGCATCGGATCGATCTGTGGCAGTGGCGGCGTTTCGCGCGGGCCAGTACCGAGGCCGAGATCGATCGCGGGATCTTCTCGCGGCTGGCGGTGTGGGCGATGAAGCGGCCGTGGGCGGTCATCGTGGTGGTGCTGCTGGGGTTGGTGCTGCTGATGACACCGTTCCGGCATATCGAGTTCGGGGGGTTGAGTGAGCGGTACCTGGCCGAGGACAATCCGGCGCGGGTGGCGCAGGAGAAGTTCGACGCGTTGTTCCCCGGTTTCCGCACCGA
>NZ_JBSFRU010000264.1:0-9412 GCF_053589395.1 Nocardia sp. NPDC003345 | reverse complement strand
TGACCGAGCAGCGCGCACGCAGCGGCCGGATCCGCGACGAACTGCTCGGCATGATCGGCGACTTCCCGGGCCGCTACGAGACCCCGCACGCCACCGATCTCCTCGAACTGTGGAGCGGGGTGTTCGACAACCTCACCGGCTGGACCACGGGGGTGCTCACCCGCCTCCGAGCGGGCGAATACCGGATGGCGGACGACCCGGCCCGCTGAACTACCTCAGGCCCGGTGACCCGGGTTCGGAGCCCCGTACGGATACGGCGCCGGGTCGAGCACGATCGGATCTTTGCGGGGCTCGTCGGTGTACCACTCGTCCACCACGACCCCGTCGATGACGTCGGCGTCCACCACGGTCACCCCGCGATGCCGGGCGGCGGCGGTGAGGGTGGCCACCCGCCGCGCGGCCAGCGCCGCGACCAGCGGGCGGAGCAGGGCACGGGTCGGTGGGAGCAGCATCAGCAGGCCCAGCACCGAGGTCACCAGGCCGGGGACGAACATGAGGGCGCTACCGAGCCCCACCAGCGCGCCGTCGGCCACCGCCGCGCCCGGGGCGACCTCGCCGCGGGTGACTCCGCGGAACTGTTCGGCGACCCGCCGCCACTGGGAGCCGAGCAACAGCATCCCGGCGGCCGAGCTGGCGATGAGCAGCAGAATGGCCGGCAGCGCGCCGAGCCAGGCGACGGCGGCGGCGAATGCGGCGATCTCGACGACGAGGTAGACGAGGAAACCGAGGACGGGCATGAGCGAACCTTTCCGGTCGGACTACCCGTGCAACGAACGGGCGGCCGTTTTTGCTCCCGGAATGCCGCAAATCGGGCGTAGCGTGCCCGGAGGGCCTCGCCGTCAACCGCCCGGACGGACGAGCCCCGTCTCATAGGCGAGCACCACCGCCTGCACCCGGTCCCGCAGGCCGAGTTTGGTCAGCACCCGCCCGACATGCGTTTTCACGGTGGCCTCGGAGAGGAACAGTTCGCCCGCGATCTCCGCGTTGGACCGGCCGGCGGCGATCTGGCCCAGTACCTCCCGCTCCCGGACGGTGAGCACCTCCAGGACGGCCGGATCGCGCGACGGCGCCGGTTCCTCGGCGATCAGCCGGTCCAGCAGGCGTTTGGTGACCTTCGGGGAGACCACCGCGTCACCGGCGGCGACACTGCGGATGGCCGAGATCAGATCCTCGGGCGGAGTGTCCTTGAGCAGGAACCCGCTGGCCCCCGCGCGCAACGCGCCCAGCGCGTGTTCGTCCAGATCGAAAGTGGTCATCACCAGCACCCGGGTCCCGTGTTCGGCTTCGAGGATGCGCCCGGTGGCGGTGACCCCGTCCACCACCGGCATCCGGACGTCCATGAGCACCACATCGGGAGCGAGCTCCGCGGCCCGGGCGACCGCGGTGGCACCGTTGTCGGCCTCGCCGACCACCTCGATATCGGGCTGCGCGCCGAGCACCATCTTCAACCCCACACGCATGAGTTCCTGGTCGTCGACTACGAGAACGGTGATCGGCACGGCTCCAATGTAGTGGCGCGGAGGCGCTATTCCCGATCCGGTGGCGCCAGCGGGATCCGGGCGTACACCCGCCACGCCCCGTCGGCGGTGCGGCCCGCCTCCAGGCTGCCGCCCAGTATCGCCATCCGCTCCCGCATCCCGGCCAGGCCCAGTCCGCTGCCCTGGATCCGGTCCTCGGGCCGTACCGGCACACCACCGGAATCGGTGACCTCGACCTCGATATGGTCGGTGCGCCGCCGCACCGCCACCCAGGCCTTCGGATGGGCGCCGGCGTGCCGCAGTGTATTGGTCAGCGCCTCCTGCACGATCCGGTGCACGCCCAGGCTCACCTCGGGCGCCACCTCGTCGAGTCCCCCGGCGAGTTCCAAGTCCACCGCCAGACCGGCGTCCCGCATGAGCTGCGACACCCGGGCCAGCCCGGCGGTGCCGTGCTGGGGCACCTGGTCGGGTGCGTGTTCGGTACGCAGCAGGACCACCGTGCGACGCAGCTCACGCAATGCCTCGCGTCCGGTACCGGCAATGGTGACCAGTGCCTGCTCCGCCGTGTCCGGATCGGCGCGCAGGGCGTAGCGGGCGCCGTCGGCCTGGACGATCATCACGCTCACCGCGTGCGCGACCACATCGTGCAGCTCGCGTGCGATCCGGGTGCGTTCGGCCGAGACCGCGTCGTGCGCGCGCCGCTCCCGGTCGGAGTCGGCGACCGCGAGCCGGGCCGCGACCTCGGCGTCGTAGGCGCGGCGCGCGCCGGAGAATTCGGCCAGCGCCCAGCACAGGGCGAAGAAAACGCCGACGAACGCGGTATCGCTCGCCTTGAAGCCGCTGACCAGCGCCATTCCGTAGACGGTGTCGGCGACCAGCGCCAGCGCGTACCAGAGACCTTCGCGGCGGCCGAGGTAGGCGACCAGCGTGTACAGCATGATCCCGTGGCCGAGCAGGGCGCCGTGCACGGTGGGGTCGCCGACGATATAGCCGATGGTGCTGGCACAGAACGACAGCAGCATGAAGGTGACGGCCATCGCGCGGGGGTAGACCCGCCGCAGCGCGATGGGCAGCGGGATCAATACCGAGAAGACCAGGAACGCGGCCGTATTGGTGGCATCCCGGGCCACCGCCAGGTCCAGGATCAGCAGCAGCCCGGCGAGGACGGAATCCGCCACGACGGGTTTGTCTCGAAGCCACAGGCTGAACCGGCGCACCCGCCCAGCCTAGGGTCGCGCGGCACCCGGCCGACCCGGCGCGGGCGGGCGCGGTCGGTCTGATTTGCTGGCCTGCGTGGATGTGACCGACTGGATACTGCTGCTCTCGGCCGCCACCGCGGCCGGCTGGGTGGACGCGGTGGTGGGCGGCGGCGGGCTGATCGTGCTGCCGACCCTGTTGCTCGTCGCCCCCGGCCTGGCCCCGCAGACCGCGCTGGGCACCAACAAACTGGCCGCCGTGGCCGGCACCGCCACCGCGGCGGCCACCTTCGCCCGCAAGGTGCCGATGCAGTGGCGGCTGCTCATACCCGCCGCGACGCTGGCGGCGGCCACCTCGGCGGCCGGGGCGGCGGCGGTATCGCTGATCGACCGCGATCTGTTCATACCCATCGTGCTGGTGGTGCTGATCGGCGTGGCGATCTTCGTGACCGCGCGGCCGACCATCGGCGTCACACTGGCCACCCATCCACCGACGCGACGGAAGACGATCCTGGTGATCGGCCTGGCCGCCGGGCTCATCGGCGCCTACGACGGGTTGCTGGGCCCCGGCACCGGCACCTTCCTCATCATCACCTTCGCGACGCTGCTCGGCACCGAGTTCGTCCGGGCCGCGGCCATGGCCAAGGTCATCAACTGCGGATCGAATATCGGGGCGCTGCTGTTCTTCGGCGCCACCGGTCATGTGCTGTGGGCGCTGGGCGCGGCCATGGCGTGTTCGAATATCGCCGGATCGGTGGTCGGTTCGCGGATGGCGCTGGCCCGCGGCGCGGAGTTCGTCCGGGTGGTGTTGCTGGTGGTCGTGGTCGCGATGGTGATCCGGCTCGGCTGGCAGCAGTTCGGCTGAGTGCCGCGCCCGCGACGGCCCCGGGGCACTAGGTTGGGCAGAGTGACTACGGCGACCTCCACCGGGCAGGGCGGGCAACCCCCCGGCCACGCAATCGATCCGGAATTCGCGGACCTACCGCTGGCCACGCTGGCCGACGCCGCGCTCTCGGCGGCCCGCGCCGCCGGAGCCGAGCACGCGGACCTGCGGGTGCACCGGTTGTGCACGCAGTCCATCCGGTTGCGGGACGGCCGGGTCGAGGCCCTCACCGATGAGGTCGAACTGGGTTTCGCGGTCCGGGTGATCGTGGACGGTACCTGGGGTTTCGCCTCGCATGCCGCCTTGGACCCGGGTACCGCGGCCGATGTCGCGCGCTCGGCGGTGGCCGTGGCGACCGGTCTGCGCGCCCTCAATCGCGAGCGGGTGGCGCTGGCCCCCGAACCCCGATATGAGGATGCCCGCTGGGTGTCGCCGTATCTGGTCGACCCCTTCACCGTGCCCGCCACCGAGAAAGTGGCACTGCTGCAGGACTATTCGGGCCGGCTGTCGGCGGCCGACGGCGTCGACCACGTCTCGGCGGCGCTTCTGCAGGTGAAGGAGCAGACCTACTACGCCGATACCGCCGGATCGTCGATCATCCAGCAGCGGGTGCGGCTGCAACCGCAGCTCGAGGCGATCACCGTGGACAGCGCGTCGGGCGCGTTCGAGACCATGCGCACTCTGGCCCCGCCGGTCGGGCGCGGCTGGGAGTACGTCACCGGCGCCGACGGCACCTGGGATTGGGATACCGAGCTGGCCCGTATCCCGGAGTGGCTGGCGGATAAGGTGAAGGCGCCCAGCGTGGTCGCCGGACCCACCGATCTGGTGATCGACCCCACCAATCTGTGGCTCACCATTCACGAATCCATCGGTCACGCCACCGAATACGACCGGGCCATCGGCTACGAATCGGCCTATGCCGGTACCTCGTTCGCGACCCCGGACAACCTCGGCACCCTGCGCTACGGCACCCCGATCATGCATGTCACGGCCGACCGGGTGCAGGAGCACGGCCTGGCGACAGTCGGCTACGACGACGACGGCGTGGCCGGGCAGCGCTGGGATCTGGTACGCGACGGCGTCCTCGTCGGCTACCAGCTCGACCGGGTTTTCGCGCCGCGGCTGGGCCTGGAACGGTCCAACGGCTGCTCCTATGCCGATTCACCGCATCACGTCCCCATCCAGCGGATGGCCAATGTCTCCCTGCAACCCGATCCCACCGCCGACACCAGTACCGCGGAGTTGATCTCGCGAGTGGACAACGGTATCTACATCGTGGGTGACAAGAGCTGGTCGATCGATATGCAGCGCTACAACTTCCAGTTCACCGGCCAGCGGTTCTTCCGGATCCGTGACGGCGAACTCGACGGCCAGCTCCGCGATGTCGCCTACCAGGCCACCACCACCGATTTCTGGGGTTCGATGGAAGCCGTCGGCGGACCGTCGACCTGGCAGCTGGGCGGCGCGTTCAACTGCGGCAAGGCCCAGCCCGGGCAGGTCGCGGCGGTCAGCCACGGCTGCCCGTCGGTGCTGGTGCGGGGCGTGAACGTGCTCAACACCCGGATGGAGGCAGGGCGATGACGGGGATCGGTGCGGGGGTGCTGCCCGCGGGCGAGGTGGTGGACCGGGTGCTCGCGCTGTCCCGGGCCGACGAGGCGATCGTGATCGTCACCGACGACTACGACGCCTCGCTGCGCTGGGCCGGCAACTCCATGACCACGAATGGGCAATCGGTGTCCCGGCGTTGGTCGGTGCTCTCGGTGTACCGGGAGGGACCGCGGACGGCGCGCGTCGGGAGTGTGGCCTCGACCAGCGTGGATCCCGCCGATATCGAAGCTGTGGTGCGCGCGAGCGAGGCGGCCGCGACCGCCGCCGAACCCGCGCGTGACGCCATGCCGCTGCTGGACGCGGATACCGCGCCACCGGCCGCGGACTGGGCGGATGCGCCGGCCACCACCGGGATCGAGGTCTTCCACGGACTCGCGGCCGACCTGTCCGCCGGTTTCGACGGCACCGACCGGCTCTACGGTTTCGCCCACCACCAGGTGCAGACCACCTGGCTGGGCACCTCCACCGGGGTCCGCCGCCGCTACACCCAGCCCACCGGGTCGGTGGAGATCAACGGCAAACGCGGTGCCGGCGACGGCCTCGCCAGTGCCTGGGTGGGAGCCGGCACCACCGATTTCGCCGATGTGGACATCCCGGCGATGCTGTCGGAACTGTCACGCCGCCTGGATTGGTCGGCGCGGCGGGTGGACCTGCCCGCGGGCCGGTACGAAACGCTGCTGCCGCCCTCGACCGTCGCGGATCTGCTGATCTACATGTACTGGTCGATGGAAGGGCGGGGCGCGCAGGAGGGTCATACCGCCTTCGCCGCGGCCGGCGGCACCCGGATCGGGGAGAAACTCACCGATATCCCGCTGACACTGTCCTCGGATCCGGACGCCCCGGGACTGCAGTGCCTGCCCTTCGTGGCGACCCCGGCGTCCTCGGAGACGCTGTCGGTCTTCGACAACGGGATGGCGGCGCGGCGGGTGGACTGGTTACGCGACGGCGCGATCGCCGATCTGGTGTATCCGCGCGCCACTGCCGCCGACTACGACGCCGCGCCCACCGTCCCGGTGGGCAACCTGCTGCTCACCGGCGGGTCGGACGCCACCCTGGACGAGATGATCGCGCGCACCGAACGCGGTCTGCTGCTCACCACCCTCTGGTACATCCGCGAGGTGGACCCGGCGACCCTGCTGCTCACCGGCCTGACCCGGGACGGGGTGTACCTGGTGGAGAACGGCGAGGTCACCGGGGCGGTGAACAACTTCCGGTTCAACGAGAGCCCGCTGGATCTGCTGCGCCGGGTCACCGAGGCCGGGGCGACCGAACAGACGCTGCCCCGGGAATGGAAGGACTGGTTCACCCGCACCGCCATGCCGCCGCTGCGGGTACCCGATTTCCATATGTCCTCGGTCAGCCAGGCGACCTGAACCGCCCCGGTCCGCGGGCCGGCACCTCACCCCGGGGATGCTCCAACGGCGCGGCCGGGCGCGGCTCGGGGCCGCGTTCGAGTGATCCAGGTCACCAGGTGTCACACCGAACGGTTTTCCGGTGTCTCATGCTCGACCCCCTGAAGCGAGGAGACATCATGTCGGAGAACACCGAGGTAGTCGTGATCGGCGGTGGCTACGCCGGCGTCCTGGCCGCCAACCGCCTGACCCAGCGCGACGACGTGACCGTGACCCTGATCAACCCGCGCCCGGATTTCGTCGAGCGGATCCGCCTGCATCAGCTGGTGGGCGGTTCCGACGACGCGGTCGTCCCGTACCGCGAGGTCCTCGCCGAACGGGTCGAACTGGTGGTGGACTCGGTCACCCGTATCGACGCTCCCGGTCGCGCCGTGACTCTGGCCGGCGGCGGCACCCGCCGTTACGACTATCTGATCTACGCCGTCGGCAGCGGCAGCGCCGATCCCGCCGTCCCCGGGGCGGCCGAATTCGCCTATCCGATCACCACCTACGAGGAGGCGCGGCGACTGCTGCCGGTCGTCGCGGCGACGCCCGCGACGGCACCGGTGACGGTGGTCGGCGCCGGCCCGACCGGTATCGAGACCGCCGCCGAACTGGCCGAACAGGGCCGCCCGGTGACCTTGGTCTGCGGCCGGGTGCTCGGCCCCTACCTGCATCCCCGGGGCCGGCGGTCGGTCGCCGCGCGACTGACCCGGCTGGGCGTCACCGTGCTCGAAGGGCCCGAGGCCCGGGTGACCGCCGTGACCCGGGATGCGGTGCGACTGCGAGACGGCCGCGACCTCCCGAGCGCGGTGACCATCTGGACCGCCGGTTTCGGCGTCCCGGACCTGGCCGCCCGCAGCGGTCTGGACACCGACGAGGCCGGGCGTCTGCGCACCGACGAAACACTGACCAGCGTCACCGACAGCCGCGTGATCGGGGCCGGGGACAGCGCGGCACCCTCGGATCGGCCGTTCCGGATGAGCTGCCAGTCGGCCACCCGTATCGGCGCGCACGCCGCCGATACGGTGCTGGCCCGGCTCGCCGGCGCCACCCCCGCACCGATCGACCTCGGTTTCTTCGGGCAGTGCATCAGCCTGGGCCGCGGGGCGGGCATCTTCCAGTTCGCCGCCCGCGACGACACCGCCAACCGGTTCTTCGTCGCCGGTGGCGCCGCTGCCAAGCTCAAGGAGTTCGTATGCACCCATACCGTCGGGCATCTGGCGGCGGAGGCGCGCAAGCCCGGTTCACTGCGCTGGGTCGCCGACGGTAAACGCGCCGGGCTGGTGGCGAGCCGGCGGCCGGCCACCGCGCCCACCCGCGAACCGGCGGCCTGACCCTCTGGTATCCGGGCCCGCCGACCACGGGTCCGGATAACTTCCGCGCCCCGGTCGCGGGGCGTACGGACAAACGATCATTCGGAAAGGGACCGGCAACCATGGGCAACCCCGTCGGCGATACCGCGACCGAGACCTTCGTCGCCCACCGCAATCTGCTGTTCACCGTCGCCTACGAGATGCTCGGTTCGGCGGCCGATGCCGAGGATGTCCTCCAGGAGACCTGGCTGCGGTGGGTCGAGGTCGATCTCGCGCAGGTGCAGGATCGGCGCGCGTATCTGGTGCGGATCACCACCCGCCAGTCGCTGAACCGGTTGCGGACCATGAACCGCCGCAAGGAGTCCTACGTCGGTCAGTGGTTGCCCGAACCGCTGCTCACCGCACCGGATGTCGCGGAGAACGCCGAACTCGCCGACAGCGTGTCGATGGCGCTGATGCTGGTCCTCGAAACGCTCTCGCCGACCGAACGCGCCGTTTTCGTCCTGCGCGAGGTCTTCGATTTCGGCTACGCCGAGATCGCCGACGCGGTGGGTAAGAGCGGGTCCGCGGTCCGCCAGATCGCGCATCGGGCCCGCGCCCATGTGGAGGCCCGCCGCCCCCGGGAGACCGTATCCGCGAGCCGCGCCCGCGCGGCCCTCGATTCGTTCCGGCGGGCGCTGGAGGCCGGTGATCCGCAACTGCTGCTCGATGTCCTGGCCCCCGAGGTAGTGCTCATCGCCGACGGCGGCGGTGTCAAACGCGCCGCGCTGCGTCCGATCAGCGGCGCCGAGACGGTGGCCCGCTACCTGAGCCGCGGCCTGGGCAAGCTCGAGGCCACGTTCGGCGTCGAGTTCGCGGTGGTCAACGGCAGCCCGGCCTTCGTGGTCCGCGTCGACGGTGTGCGGGAGGGCATCATGGCGTTCCGTCTCGAGGACGACCGCATCGCCGGCCTCTATTTCGTCCGCAATCCCGCGAAGCTGACCCATATCGACTCGGAGACCGTCCTCACGCTCCGTTGAATCAGGCCGCGGTCAGCACCCGCGGCCCGTCGGCGGTGATGGCGATCGTGTGCTCGGAATGCGCGGTGCGCGATCCGTCCGCGGAGCGGATCGTCCAGCCGTCGGGATCGGTGTAGATCTGGTCGGTGGTCCTGGCGAACCACGGTTCCAGGGCGATGACCAGGCCCGGTTTCAGCGGATAGCCCCGCCCGGCCCGGCCCGCGTTGGCCACGTGCGGGTCTTCGTGCATGGTGCGCCCGAGCCCGTGCCCGCCGAATTCGGTGTTCACCGGGTAGCCGTGCGCCCGCGCCACCGCTTCGATCGCGGCGGAGATATCGCCGATCCGGCGACCGGCCCGGGCGGCGTCGATACCGGCGCCCAATGCCTCCTCGGTGGCCCGTATCAACCGCTGGTCCTCCGGGTCCGGGGTGCCGACGATGATCGTGGTCGCGGCGTCGGCGACCCAGCCGTCGATCCCCAGCGCCAGATCCATGGTCAGCACATCGCCGTCGCGCAGGTCGTAGTCGAAGGGCAGCCCGTGA
>NZ_JBSFRU010000263.1:0-9413 GCF_053589395.1 Nocardia sp. NPDC003345 | reverse complement strand
GCCGGTGCGCGGTGGCGCGGGGCAGGCCGGTGCGCTAGCAGAGCTCGTTGAGACCGCAGGGCCGTTCGGCGACCGCGTACAACACTGCCACCGCTTTGTCCAGGACGCCGATACCGCTATGCTGTCTCATACAACGATATTAGCGTTCCGCATTCTGAGATGCTATTCCGAACAGCCCAGGTGACGTCCTGGAGTGCGGGCGCCTGATTCCAGCTATTGCGTATCCGTGTGGGGATCCCCCGGAGCGGATGCCGGGCCCGAAAGGTGATCGCAAAATGCCACGTACGATGGCCGAGAAAGTATGGGAAGAGCATGTCGTCGCCCGCGGTGAAGGTGAAGGCGAGGCGCGCGAACCCGATCTGATCTACATCGATCTGCATCTGGTGCACGAGGTCACCAGCCCACAGGCGTTCGACGGTCTGCGTGCGGCCGGGCGGCCGGTGCGCCGTCCGGACCTCACCATCGCGACCGAGGATCACAACGTCCCCACGGTCGATATCGACAAACCGATCGCGGACCCGGTTTCGCGCACCCAGGTGGAGACGCTGCGCCGCAATTGCGCGGAATTCGGCATCCGGCTGCATCCGATGGGCGATCTCGAACAGGGCATCGTGCACGTGGTCGGGCCGCAGCTGGGGCTGACCCAGCCCGGCACCACCGTGGTGTGCGGGGACAGTCATACCTCCACACACGGCGCGTTCGGCGCGCTGGCCATGGGAATCGGCACCAGCGAGGTCGAACATGTGCTGGCCACCCAGACACTGTCACTGCGGCCGTTCAAGACGATGGCGATCACCGTGGACGGTGCGCTGGCGCCCGGAGTGACGAGCAAGGACCTGATTCTGGCGGTGATCGCCGAAATCGGCACCGGCGGCGGCCAGGGCTATGTGCTCGAGTATCGCGGTGAGGCCATTCGCAATATGTCCATGGAAGCGCGGATGACGATCTGCAATATGTCCATCGAAGCCGGTGCCCGGGCCGGAATGATCGCGCCGGACGAAACCACCTACGAGTTCCTGAAAGGCCGTCCACACGCTCCGCAGGGCGCGGACTGGGACGCCGCGGTGCGGGCATGGGACGCGCTGAAGACCGACGAGGGCGCCGTTTTCGACCGGGAAGTGCATATCGACGCGAGCGCGCTGACGCCGTTCGTCACCTGGGGTACCAATCCGGGCCAGGGTCTGCCGCTGGGCGAGAACATTCCGGATCCGGCGCAGATCGCCGACGAAACCGCCCGTGACGCCGCCGAGAAGGCGCTGCGGTACATGGATCTGACCCCGGGGACACCACTGCGGGAGGTCGTGGTGGACACGGTGTTCGTCGGATCCTGCACCAACGGCCGCATCGAGGATCTGCGGGCAGTGGCCGGGGTCCTGAAGGGCCGCAAGGTCGCCGACGGGGTGCGGATGCTGGTGGTGCCGGGGTCCATGCGGGTGCGGGCCCAGGCGGAGGAAGAGGGGCTCGGCGAGATCTTCACCGCCGCCGGCGCCGAATGGCGGCAGGCCGGATGCTCGATGTGCCTGGGGATGAACCCGGATCAGCTGGAGCCGGGCCAGCGCTGCGCGTCCACCTCCAACCGGAATTTCGAGGGCCGGCAGGGCAAAGGCGGCCGCACCCATCTGGTGTCGCCGCTCGTGGCCGCCGCGACCGCCGTCCGGGGCACGCTCTCGGCGCCCGCCGATCTCAACTGAGCCCCCGGTCGCATTCCGAAAACGTACTTATAGCCGAAACAGGAGAAATATGATGGAAGCCTTCCGAGTGCACAAGGGGATCGGCGTCCCGTTGCGCCGGTCCAATGTCGATACCGACCAGATCATCCCCGCCGTCTATCTGAAGCGCGTCACTCGCACGGGATTCGAAGACGGGCTGTTCGCGGCCTGGCGCGGTGACGACGACTTCATTCTGAACACCGAGCCCTACAAGCACGGCACAGTGCTGGTGGCGGGTCCGGATTTCGGTACCGGATCATCGCGTGAGCACGCCGTCTGGGCGCTCATGGACTATGGCTTTCGGGTAGTTATCTCTTCACGTTTCGCCGACATCTTCCGCGGTAATGCGGGCAAGGGTGGTCTGGTGGCCGCGCGAATGTCACAGAATGATGTCGAAATGCTCTGGAAGTTGCTCGAGGAACAGCCCGGACTGGAATTGGTTGTGGACCTCGAGGCGCGCACGGTGACGGCAGGAACCATCGTGTTGCCGTTCGATATTGACGACTACACGAGGTGGCGCCTCCTGGAGGGTTTGGACGACATCGGCCTGACACTCCGGCGTAGTGATGTGATCGCCGAGTTCGAAAAGGCAAGGCCAGGTTGGAAACCAAAGACCCTGCCCGAACCTATTTCGCAGGCGTAATGTTCTCGGCCTCTTAGAGGCCGCTCAGATGTCGTGGTAGCTGGGCGTGTGCTAGACCACATGAATTTTGGCGTGGCACATAGACTCTTGCCCAATGTGGGTTTACCGTGGTACCTAGTCGGTCCGACGACGGGCCATTAGTCTGCGGAGGATTCAATGAACAAGGCGGAACTGATCGACGTTCTGACCGAAAAGTTGGGTACTGACAGGCGCACGGCCACCGCGGCAGTCGAGCATGTGGTCGATACGATCGTGCGTGCGGTACACAAAGGGCAGAGCGTCACCATCACCGGATTCGGTGTCTTCGAACAGCGTAAGAGGGCTGCCCGGGTGGCGCGGAATCCGCGTACCGGGGAAACCGTCAAGGTGAAGCCCACTTCGGTGCCGGCGTTCCGGCCCGGCGCACAGTTCAAGGCGGTTATCGCGGGTAAACAGAAGCTCGCGGCGACCGGCCCCGCGGTGAAACGCGGTGTCAATGCTCCTGTGGCGGCCAAGAAATCCACGGCGAAGAAGACAACGGCAAAGAAAACCACTGCCAAGAAGACCGCCACCAAGGCCCCCGCCAAATCGACGGCCCGTAAGACGGCCACGAAGGCACCGGCCAAGAGCACCGCCGCGAAGAAGGCGGCGACCAAGAAGGCCACGGCCAAGAAGACCACGGCCAAGAAGGTCACCGCCAAGGCCACGGCGAAGAAAACCACCGCCAAGGCCACCGCCAAGAAGACCACGGCGGCCAAGAAGGCCACCACCGCCAAGCGGACCCCGGCCAAGAAGACGACCGCGAAAAGGGCTCGCTGACCCGCGAGCCGGAGCCATAGACGGCTTTCCGACCAGCGCACGGTGCTGGTCGCCGAGTGGGTCGGGCCCCATCTGGGCCCGGCGGCACACGACAACCGACAACCGAAACGCCGGACGGACAAGCCCCCGGGAGATCCCCGGGGGCGTGACCGTGTCTTCAGCAGGGTCGTACGCGGCCCGAACCGGAATTTTCCGCTACGGAGTCACCGCGGGCGCGGTATCGACCGATAACGATCGGTCGAGATGATCGGCCGCCACGAGGCGTTCGCCCGCGAACGAGAGCACCCAGACCGAACCCTTCCGGGTTCGCGCGGGCGATAGACGCATTCCGTCGCGTTCGGCCCACCAGTGGACCAGATCGGGCAGAGCGTCGCCCTGACTGCAGAACACGGGCACCTTCCGCGCCGACAGCGCCAGCGAACGGATCCGCTCGCGCGCCGCATCCGGCTCCGCGGCATAGCCGATATCCCCGAGTAGCGGCTCCACCGCCACCTCCACCCCGAGTTCTTCGGCCAACGGGGTCACCGTCTGTACGCAGCGCAGCGGGTCGGCGGAGTAGATCTCACCGACGCCGAACGCTTGCAGATTCGGGACCAGGGCCAAAGCCTGCTGATATCCGGCCAGCTCGAGCGGACGCTGGTCGTCGGGTCCCTTGAAACGATCACGGCGGCCCGCCTTAGCGTGCCGGACCAGCAGCGCGGTCCGGGTATCCGGCGGTAGCCGGGTGAAAGCCCGCACGATCCGGCGGTCCATCGGATACGACAACGCGCCCATCACCGTATCCAGCGGGCACCAGGTGAGCGCGTCGACTTCGTGGTTGGCGGTGAATTCCCCACCGAGGACCTCCGCGGCCCAATAATCGACCCGTTTCATCTTGCGGTGCCCGGTGATCGGATAGGTGACCTTGCCCAGATAGCGGCCCAGCCGTGACCGCAAACCGGTTTCCTCCTCGGTTTCGCGGGCCGCGGCCAGCACCGGAGTCTCACCGGGGTCGAGCTTTCCCTTCGGCAGCGACCAATCCTGATACTTGGGCCGCCGAATCACCGCGATATCGATACCGCCGGCCGATACCGGCGAATGCCGCCACAGGACGGTGCCGGCCGCATAGATATTGGCCGCGGTGCGGGGATCTGGGTACGACGGCGGGGTATGGACCTTGTTCACTGCTGACCCGGGCGGCGTAGTCGCATCAGCGCGACCTGATGGTCGCGGACCTCGATCCCGTTGCCGTCCGGCCCGGTACCGGCCTGATCGGGGCTGGATTTCCAGTTGCCGTCCGCGTCCAGCACCCAGCAGCGGGTCATCGGATGCAGCGCGGATTCGAAGATCCCGTCCAGCTGCTCGCACAGCCTGGGATCCTTCACCTGGGCCATCACCTCGACGCGGCGATCCAGATTGCGGTGCATCATATCGGCGCTGCCGATCCAGAACTCGCCCTGCGCCCGGAAGTTCAGGACGCGGGAATGCTCCAGCACCCGGCCGAGGATGGAGCGCACCTCGATGTTCTCGCTCATCCCTTCCACTCCGGCGCGCAGCCCGCAGATACTGCGCACCACAATTCGTACCGGCACGCCCGCCTGCGACGCGCGATACAGGGCGTCGATCACCTGTTCGTCCACGAGCGCGTTGGCCTTCAACCGGATCCCGGCCTCCGCGCCCGAGCGCGCCAGTTCGATTTCCTTGTCGATACGCGAAATGATCCCGGCCCGGATTCCGTGCGGGGCGACGAGGATATTGCGGTAGTCGGACTTGCGGGAATAGCCGGTGAGCGAATTGAACAGATCGGTGAGATCCGCGCCGATCTCCGGTGCGGCGGTCAGCAGGCCGACGTCCTCGTAGAGCCGGGCCGTTTTCGGGTTGTAGTTGCCGGTGCCGATATGGCAGTACCGCCGGATGGTCGAGCCCTCGCGGCGCACCACCAGGCAGGTCTTGCAGTGGGTTTTCAGCCCCACCAGCCCGTAGACGACGTGCACGCCCGCCTGTTCCAGGGTGCGGGCCCATTTGATGTTGGCCTGCTCGTCGAACCGGGCCTTGATCTCGACCAGCGCCACCACCTGTTTACCGGCCTCGGCCGCGTCGATGAGGGCGTTGACGATCGGTGAATCGCCGGAGGTGCGGTACAGGGTCTGTTTGATGGCCAGCACCTGGGGATCGGCCGCGGCCTGCTCGATGAACCGCTGCACGCTGGTGGAGAACGAATCGTAGGGGTGGTGCACCAGCACATCGCCCTCCCGCAACGCCGCGAACACATTGCGCGGTGTCTCGCGTTCGCCGAACGCGGGCGGAGTCGCCGGAACGTAGGGGGCGTCCTTCAGATTCGGGCGGTCCACCCCGTACACCTGCCACAGGCACGACAGGTCGAGCAGGCCGGGCACCTGGATCACATCGCCCGGGTCCACTTCGAGTTCGCGCAGCAGCAGGTCGAGCATGTGTTCGGTCATATCGTCGGAGACCTCGAGCCGTACCGGCGAACCGAAGCGGCGCCGCGCGAGTTCGCGTTCGAGGGCCTGCAGCAGATCCTCGTCGCGGTCCTCGTCGACCTCGAAATCGGCGTTGCGGGTGATCCGGAACGAATGGTGCTCCACCACGGTCATCCCGGGGAACAGCTGATCCAGATGCGCGGCGATCAGGGCTTCCATGGGCAGGAACGCCGCGATCGAGCCTCCGGTCCCGGAATTCGGGCGGCGCACCCGGACGAACCGGTCCACATTGTCGGGAACCTTCACCCGGGCGAAATGTTCACCACCGGTGGTCTCGTCCTGGACGGTCACCGCGAGATTCAGGCTCAGGCCGCTGATGTAGGGGAAGGGGTGGGCGGGATCCACGGCCAGGGGTGTGAGCACCGGGAACACCTGGTCCTGGAAATGCGCGGACAGCCGCTGCCGTTCGGCGTCGTGCAGGTCGGCCCAGTCGATGATCTCGATCCCCTCGCCGGTGAGCGCGGGCAGCACCTCGTCGAGGAAGACCTCGGCGTGGCGGACGGCGAGATCCTGGGTGCGGGCCGCGATCATCCCGAGTTGCTCGGTCGGGGAGAGACCGTCGGCGGAGCGGACCGAAAGCCCGGTTTCGGCGCGGCGTTTGAGCCCGGCCACCCGGACCATGTAGAACTCGTCGAGATTCGACGCGAAGATGGCGAGGAATTTCGCGCGCTCCAGCAACGGCAGCGAACTGTCCTCGGCGAGGGCGAGAACCCGGGCGTTGAAATCGAGCCAGCTCAATTCCCGGTTCAGGTAGCGATCGGCCGGCAAACGCGGTGCGTCGCCGCCGAGGGGGATCTGGGTGGCGGCCGGAGGCGGGGTGGGTAGCACCTGTTGCTGCTTGAAGATTTCCGTATCGCTCACGCCTACGATCATTCCCTACGAACCGGTGGGTGTGCATATACGCGAGGTGACTGTTATCTCGAGTTCACGCGGTGGCGACCGGCTAGCACACCTGGGTGACCGCTTCCCGAACGTGATGTGGCCAGCCCGGTTCGCCCAGGAGAGCGGCGGTATCGCGGCCGGGACCCAGCGCCGAAACGGCCGCCAGATCGTCGGGAGTGTCGATATCGCGGCGCAGGCCCGGCCAGTGGCCCTGCAGTTCCCGGGCACCGTCGCAGCGGTGCCGGTGAGCGGAATCACGGCCGAACCGCGGTCGCAGCGCGACCCCTGCCGGCGCCAGCAGTGCCGCGGTGCCGGTGCCGGCGTGATCGGCGACCAGGGCCCGGGTACCGGTGGGCGCCGCGGCCAGGACGGCCGCCAGTTCCGCCGGGCGCAGGGCGGGAAGATCGGCCTGCAAGGCCAGCAAACCGGTCGCGCCGTACCGGGCCCGCAGCGCGGCCGCCGCATCGGCGAGCGCCGTATTGAGGCCGTCCTCGCCGCCGGCGGCGGGTTCGGGATGGATCCGCGCGGCGAGCGCGCGCGCTGTTTCGGCGACCGCGGCGTCGGGGGTGACCACGGTGATCGAGGCGATCGCCGGTACCGCGCCGGCCGCCCGGACGGTATCGGCCAGCATCGCCAGCACCAGCCGGGACCGTTGCTCACGGGTCAGCACCCCGGCCAGTCTGCTCTTGGCGCTCTCCAGGGTTTTCACCGCGATGACGGCGTGCACGGTGTGCGGGCACATGGCCCCATCCTGTCATGGCATATTGGGCTGATGACGAGGGCGGCGGTACTGGGTGCGGGATCGTGGGGCACGGCGTTCGCGAAGGTGTTGGCGGACGCGGGAACCGATGTCACGATCTGGGCCCGCCGGCCCGAGGTCGCCGAAGCGCTGGCGACCGACCACCGGAACCCGTACTACCTGCCCGGTGTACAGCTCCCGCCGGTTTCCGCCACCGATGATCACGCGCGCGCCCTGGACGGCGCCGATATCGTGGTGCTCGCGGTGCCGTCGCAATCGCTGCGCGCGAATCTGAAACTGTGGTCCCCGGCCATCGGTGCCGAGGCAACCCTGCTCAGCCTGGCCAAGGGCATCGAAAGCGGGACGCTGCTGCGGATGAGCGAGGTCATCGCCGAGGTCAGCGGCGCGGATCCGAGCCGGATCGCGGTGCTGTCGGGTCCCAACCTCGCCAAGGAGATCGCGGCCGGGCAACCCGCCGCCACCGTGGTGGGCTGTCCGGACGCCGCCCGGGCGGTGGCGGTACAGCAGGCCTGTGTCACCGGGTACTTCCGTCCCTACACCAATACCGATGTGATCGGTTGCGAAATCGGCGGAGCCTGCAAGAACGTCATCGCCCTCGCCTGCGGGATCGCCTCGGGCATGGGATACGGCGACAATTCGCTGGCCGGCCTGATGACCCGGGGGCTGGCCGAGATCATCCGGCTCGGCGTCGCACTGGGCGCGGAACCGGTGACGCTGGCCGGCCTGGCCGGTATCGGCGATCTCATCGCCACCTGCACCTCTCCGCTCTCGCGTAACCGCTCCTTCGGGCAGGTGCTCGGCAGCGGCGGGTCCATGCAGGCGGCGCAGGAGGCCACGCACGGGCAGGTCGCCGAGGGCGTGAAATCCTGCGCCTCGGTGCGGGCGCTGGCCGCCGCGCACGGGGTGGAGATGCCGCTCACCGAGGCGGTGCACGGGGTGTGTCACGAGGGGTTGGCAGTGCAGTCGGCGGTGGAGATGCTGCTGGGACGCCGGATCAAATCCGAATAGCGCCGACCGGCGGTGCGCGAGGGTTGCCGGTGGCCGCGGCAGGGTACCGTTCGGGCATGGATCGGATCAGGGTTGCCGTGGTTTTCGGCGGGCGCAGCAACGAACACCGGGTGTCGTGCGTATCGGCCGGCGCGGTGCTGCGCAATCTCGATCCGCAGCGCTACGAAGCGGTCCCGATCGGAATCACCCCCGCGGGCACCTGGGTCCTGGCCGGGGCGGACACCGCCGCCCTGGCCCGCCACGACCGGACGCTGCCGGAGGTGACCGGCGGTGGCCCCGAACTGGTGCTGGCGGCCGATCCCAGCCGTCCCGGAACACTGGTCCCGCTCGATGATCCGCGGACCGCGCTCGGCACCGTCGACCTGGTCTTCCCGGTGCTGCACGGCGCCTTCGGCGAGGACGGCACCGTGCAGGGCATGCTGGAGCTGGCGGGCGTCCCGTACGTGGGGCCGGGCGTGCTGGCCAGCGCGGCCGGGATGGACAAGGAATTCACCAAGAAACTGCTCGCCGCCGAGGGTTTGCCGGTGGGCACCCAGGTGGTGCTGCGGCCCGGCACCGCGACCCTGTCGCCGCGGGACCGGCAGCGGCTGGATCTGCCGGTCTTCGTGAAACCGGCGCGCGGCGGATCGTCCATCGGAATCACCAAGGTCACCGACTGGGCCGATCTGGACGCCGCGCTGGCCACCGCTCGCGAGCACGATCCCAAGGTGATCGTGGAGGCGGCGATCGTCGGCCGCGAGGTCGAATGCGGGGTGCTGGAGTTCCCGGACGGCCGGGTGGAGTCCAGTGTGCTCGCCGAGATCAAGATGCCCGAGGAAGCGGCGGACGCCGGGCCGGATCAGGGGCCCGCCTTCTACGATTTCGACACCAAGTACCTCGACGATGTCTGTGAATTCGATGTCCCGGCCAAACTGGACGACGATATCGCCGACGAGGTGCGGGCGATGGCGGTCCGCGCGTTCCGCGCCCTGGACTGCCAGGGGCTGGCCCGGGTGGATTTCTTCGTCACCGCGGACGGGCCGGTGATCAACGAGATCAACACGATGCCCGGGTTCACGCCGATCTCCATGTACCCGCGGATGTGGGAGCACACCGGGATCACCTACAGCGAACTGCTCACCACACTGATCGAT
>NZ_JBSFRU010000262.1:0-9474 GCF_053589395.1 Nocardia sp. NPDC003345 | reverse complement strand
CAGCTCGACGAGCGCAGCGCACTGCGGCGTATCGCGGGTCTGTCCACCGAGCTCACCGATATCACCGAGGTCGAGTACCGGCAGCTGCGCCTGGAGCGGGTGGTGCTCGTGGGGGTGTGGACCGAGGGCAGTGTGGCGCGCGCCGAGGCGAGCATGGCCGAACTGGCCCGGCTCGCCGAGACCGCGGGCTCCGAGGTGCTCGAGGCGCTGATCCAGCGCCGCGACCGCCCCGACCCGGCCACCTACATCGGCTCCGGCAAGGCCGACGAGTTGCGCGCCGTTGTCCTGTCGACCGGCGCGGACACCGTGATCTGCGACGGTGAGCTCACACCCGCCCAGCTGACGGCCCTGGAGAAGGTCGTCAAGGTCAAGGTGGTCGATCGCACCGCGCTCATCCTCGATATCTTCGCCCAGCACGCCACCTCCCGCGAGGGTAAGGCGCAGGTCGCGCTGGCGCAGATGGAGTACATGCTGCCGCGGCTGCGTGGCTGGGGTGAGTCGATGTCGCGCCAGGCCGGTGGCCGGGCCGGCAGCAACGGTGGAGTGGGCCTGCGTGGTCCGGGTGAGACCAAGATCGAGACCGACCGCCGCCGCATCCGGGAGCGGATGGCCAAACTCCGGCGCGAGATCCGTGAGATGAAAACCGCCCGCGACACCAAACGGTCGCGCCGCACCTCCAGCGGGGTGCCCTCGGTGGCGATCGTCGGCTACACCAACGCGGGCAAATCGAGCCTGATGAACGCCCTCACCGGCTCCGGTGTGCTGGTGCAGGACGCGCTGTTCGCCACCCTCGATCCCACCACCCGGCGGGCCGAACTCGAGGACGGCCGCGAAGTGGTGTTCACCGATACCGTCGGTTTCGTCCGGCATCTGCCGACCCAGCTCGTGGAGGCGTTCCGCTCCACCTTGGAGGAGGTGACCGGCGCCGATCTGCTGCTGCACGTGGTGGACGGCGCGGACGCGCTGCCCGCCGAGCAGATCAAGGCGGTGCGCGAGGTGATCACCGACGTGGTGCGCGAATCCGGGGTCCCGGCGCCCCCGGAACTGCTGGTGGTCAACAAGATCGACGAGATCGATCCGGTGGAGGTGACCCGGTTGCGGGCGCTGCTGCCCGGCGCGGAGTTCGTCTCCGCGCACAAGGATCTCGGCATCGATCGGCTGCGCGCCCGGCTGGACGAAGTGCTCGGCGGCCTGGACGTCGAGGTGAGTGTGCTGCTTCCCTACACCCGCGGCGATCTACTCGCCCGGATCCACGCCGACGGCCGGATCTCGCAGTCGGAGCACACCGAGAGCGGAACCCGGGTTCACGCCCGGGTGCCCCGGTCACTGGCGGCGGTGCTGGCGGAATACGCGCACGCGGGAGCGGTCGAGGCGTAACGGTTACCGGCACAATTCGCCGCGGTTGACACTGGTCGCAAAAATGTGGGACATCGCATAACACGGTGTTGCAATCCTCCGGTTCGATTCACAATTGGAATGAATCGACTACAGGAGGGTTTTATGTCACACCCGGGCGACCGCCCCACCGTCGAACCCGATCGGCAGCTCGGTGAGTTGCCGGATCGGCCCGGCCTGAGCGATGGCGCACCGCTATCGGTGCAACTCGGCCCGGTCGATCTACGGGTTCTCGAAGCGGCGCTGGCCCCGCTCCGCACCTGGAGCGACCCCCGGTTCTTCGGTCTGGACAACATCCCGGACTCCGGACCCGTGCTCTTGGTGGCCAATCACAACCTGCTCGGCCTGATCGACGCGCCGCTGCTGCTGCCGGAGGTCCTGCGCCACCGCGGGCGGCTGATCCGCGGGCTGGCCGAGAACCTGCTCATCCGGGTTCCGGGAGTGCGTCATTTCCTGCACTACTACGGTTCGGTCCGCGGCACCCGCGAGAACTGCCGGACCCTGCTCGAGCAGGGCGAGGTGGTGCTGGTGTTCCCCGGCGGTGGCCGGGAGGCGATCCGCCGCAAGGGTGAGAAGTACGCGTTGCGCTGGGAGGGTCGCACCGGCTTCGCGCGGATGGCGATCGAATGCGGCGTGCCCATCGTGCCGGTGGCCATGATCGGTATCGACGACGCCTTCGACATCATCGCCGACAAGGACGATGTACTGCTGCGCCCGCTACGCGCGCTGGTCGAAGCGCTGGGTATCCATACCGAGCTCACTCCGCCGCTGCTGCGCGGCATCGGCCTCTCGCCCATCCCGCGACCCGAACGGTTCTATTTCTCGGCCGGTACCGCGATCGATCCGGGTCCGTGGCGGGAGACCGGCGATATCGATGAGGCATGCGGGGAACTGGCGCAGGTGGTGGAGAAGGCGCTGCGTGAGGAACTGACCTATCTGCTCGGAGAACGGGATCGCGATCGCGGCCGGACGCTTTCGGGCCGGCTGCGCGAGCTGCTCCCGGTCTGACCGGGCCGCGGTGAATGGCCAGGCAGTACGAAGGCGTCGCCGAGGGTAGGAACACCAGCCGATTTCCGATGTGAAGTGAACAAGGATTCGCACTCCGGGTACGGTGGGTCACAGCGGCGGGCCGGCGCGGCCCCGTCCGAAGTGTTCACTAGGAGGTTGGTGTGGAGCGCACACTGTTCGAACCCGAGCACGAGCTGTTCCGGGAGTCGTACCGCAAGTTTCTCGCGACGAACGTGGCGCCGTTCCACGACCAGTGGGCGGAGCAGGGCGTCGTCGATCGTGCCGTCTGGACCGAAGCCGGTAAGCAGGGCTTTCTCGGTATGCAGATGCCGGAGGAGTTCGGTGGCGGCGGGGTCAAGGATTTCCGCTACAACGTCATCATCAACGAGGAGGCGGTGCGCGGGCAGTACTCCGGTCTGGGCTTCAGCCTGCACAACGATGTCATCGCGCCGTACCTGATGGAACTGGCCAACGACGAGCAGAAGCAGCGCTGGCTGCCGAAGTTCTGTTCCGGTGAGCTCATCACCGCCATCGCGATGACCGAGCCCGGCACCGGCTCGGATCTGCAGGGCATCAAGACCCGGGCGGTCCGCGACGGCGACGACTGGGTTCTCAACGGCGCCAAGACCTTCATCACCAACGGCATCAACTCCGATATCGTCATCGTGGTCGCGCAGACCGACCCCGAGGCCGGCGCCCTGGGCTTCAGCCTGCTGGTGGTCGAGCGCGGGATGGCCGGGTTCGAACGCGGCCGCAACCTCGACAAGCTGGGCCTGAAGGCGCAGGACACCGCCGAACTCAGCTTCACCGATGTTCGAGTGCCGACCGCCAACCTGCTCGGGGAGGAGGGCAAGGGCTTCATTCACCTGATGCAGAACCTGCCCCAGGAGCGGCTGTCGATCGCGGTGATGGCCGCGGCGGCGATGGAGTCCTGCCTGGACACCACCTGCCAGTACGTGCGTGATCGCAAGGCGTTCGGGAAACCGATCGGCGCCCTGCAGAACACCCGGTTCGTCCTGGCCGAACTGGCCACCAAAACCACCGCCGTGCGGGTGCTGGTCGACCGCTGCATCGCCGAGCTCAACGCCGGCACGCTGACCGCCGAAGACGCGGCCATGGCCAAATGGTGGAGCACCGAGGAGCAGGTGGATCTGATCGACCGCTGCCTGCAGCTGCACGGCGGCTACGGCTATATGCGTGAATACCCGATCGCGCAGGCCTACCTCGACGCGCGGGTCCAGACGATCTACGGCGGCACCACCGAGATCATGAAGGAGATCATCGGGCGCAGCCTCAAGCTGGCCTGATCGACGGCTTCGAGCTCTCGCCACGGGCGGGGCATCCGGTGTGGATGCCCCGCCCGTGGCGTCTGCGGTCCGGGGATCGCAGCGAGGCCGGCGCGTGGGGCGGGGTGGTACGCGCCGGATCAGGCGCTGACGCGGAAATCCTCGGTGTGCCCGCGGTCGCAGTAGGCCCGCGTTGCGCGGTAGACCAGCGGCGAGAGGATCAGCAGACCGATGAGGTTCGGCAGTGCGCGCTGCCGTCACACCCTCCCGGGCCCGGTGACGAGCGGCAGGTCGAGCGTGGTGCGTATCCCCGGCGCCGCCGCGACAACCGCGGGTACGGCGTTGACCACCCGCATCGCCGTGGCCACCAGACCGGCGTGATTGTGATCACCGTTGTCGCTGGACAGGCACAGGTCCAGGGCATAGTTCGGTTCACCGGTGACCTCGACGCGGTAGGAGCCGCCGTCCTGCGCCGGATGCGGCCACTCCGGTGCTATATCGGCGCGCAGCCGCGTGATGTGCTCGAGTACGGTCACCACCCGGTCGCCGACCATCCCGCGGACCTCGAACCGCACCCCGGCGGTGGTGCCGGCCGCGATCGGACCCGCGGTGATCTCGAAGTCCTCCGGTGCGGGAATCCGCTCATGGGTTTCGGTGACGGCGTCGAGTTCGACGCCGAGCCCGGCCGCCAGCTGGTGCACCACGCTGCCCCACGCCAGCGACAGCACTCCGGGCTGGAGCAGCATCGGCGTCTCGTCGAGCGGTTTGCCGAAACCCATGATGTCGAACATGACGGCGGCGTTGTCGTAGGTGGCGTAGTCCAGGATCTCCATACAGCGAACCTGATCGACCCGCTGACAGGTGCCGGCCAGGGCCAGCGGCAGCAGATCGTTGGCGAATCCGGGGTCGATACCGTTGACGAAGAGCGACGCACCGCCCGCTGCCGCGGCCTCCTCGATGGGGGTGAGCAGGTCCGCCGGCAGTACCTGCCACGGGTACTGCAGGAAGACGGGCGCGCTGGCCGCGACGTTCACGCCCGCTTCGAGAATGGTGCGCAGATCGGTGAGGGCCTCGATCAGCCGGTTGTCGGCCATCGCGGTGTACACCACGCAGTCCGGTTCCAATGCGAGCAGCGTCGCGGCGTCGGTGGAGGCGGCGACACCGGTCCGGAGATCGAGCCCGGCGAGTTCGCCCGCGTCCCGGCCCTCCTTGGCCGGATTCGAGACCTTCACACCCACGAGTTCCAGCCGGGGATCGCCGATGATCCCGGCCAGGGCGTGGACGCCGACATTGCCGGTACCCCAGTGCACGACACGGTAGGTCACGATTTTCTCCTCACAGATCCGGAATCGGCATATCGAGATTCGGCGCGATCAGGCCCCCGTCGACCTCGATCACCTTGCCGGTCAGGTAACCGCCCGCGGGGGAGGCCAGGAACAACGCGGCGGACGCGATCTCGGCCGGGTCACCGAGCCTGCGCAGTGGCGTCGCCTGTTCCACCGCGGTGCGCATGGCGTCGTCGCCCGCGACGATCTCGAGGGCCGAGGTCGCGATCGATCCGGGAGCGATCGCGTTCACCCGGATCCGGGGCGACAGATCCATGGCGGCCAGCCGCGTGTAGTGCGCCAGAGCTGCCTTGGCGGTGCCGTAGGCGGCGAACCCGCGGCCCGGCATCCGGCCCACCGCCGAGGTGATGTTGATGATCGAGCCGCCGCCCGCGCCCTCCAGCATCAACGGCACGGCCGCGCGGACCAGAGCATGGGCGTTGGCGACATTGAAGCCGAACGCGTCGGTGAGGCGCCGCGGGGAGGCATCCAGCAGCGGCGTGGGCATGGCGCCGCCGACATTGTTCACGACGATATCCAGGCGGCCCAGCTCCGCTACCGCCGTGGCCGCCAGTGCGGCGCAGGCCTCGGCATCGGCGAGATCGGCGACCACGATATGGGCGCGCCGGCCGAGATCGCGGATCTGCCGGGCGACCTTCTCCAGATCGGATTCGGTGCGGGCCGCGATCAGGACATCGGCACCCGCCTCCGCGAATCCGAGGGCGATGGCGGCACCGAGGCCGCGTCCGGCGCCGGTGACCACGGCGACCCGGTCATCGAGGCGGAACCGGTCCAGAATCATGACTCTCCTGACGTCGTCTACGCTGAGTGTCGACTATTCGTCGAATAGACAACGAATAGTCGATGCAGTGTAGGTGCCGGATGCCCGGCGGACAAGGGAGTCACCGGATATGACGAGATCGGGATCCCCGCCGACACGCCGGGTCGTCGCGGTGGTCGAATTACTCGCCGGATCCGAACGGCCGCTGACGGTCTCGGAAATCGCGGACCGGCTGTCCCTGGCGCGGGCGACGGTCACCGCGGTGCTCCACGAACTGTGCGCGGCGGGGTGGCTGGTGCGCGACGCCGGACTCGGCTATACCCGCGGACCGGCGCTGAACCGGCTCGCCGGCGCCGAGGCGGTCGCCGCCCTGCCTGCGGTGAGCGCGGAACTGTCCGCGCTGGCCGAGGCCGCGGGATGCGGCGCGACGCTGAGCCGGGTCGCGGACGGCAGGCTCACCATCGTCGCGAAGCATTACGCGGGCGATCGGATCGTGCCGGGGCTCGCGGTCGGTCAGTCGATCCGCCTGGCCTACCCCGCCGGAGCCGCGGTCATGCCGTACCGCGAACCGGCCGAGCGCGCGCACTGGCTGGGATCGGCGCACCTGTCCGGGCCGGCGGAACAACTGCTCGATTTCGTCACCGGCCGCGGTTTCGCCATGTTCCGCCCGGAGGCCGACGACGCGGGGCTGGTCGACGTGCTCACCGAACTGCTCGGCGCGATGGGCGCCGAACTGCTGCAACCCGCTCTGCGGGCCAAGGTGCTGCGCCAGCTGGGACGGCTCACCGCCCGCGCCTACACCGAGGCCGAGATCGACTCGCCCCATCCGCTGCCGGTCAGCTATGTCTCGGCGCCGGTCTTCGACGGGGCGGAGGTGCCCTATGAACTACAGCTCGGCCCGCTACGCGCGGAGGTCGGGCCCGTGGACCGGGCGCGCTATATCGAGATCGTCCGTACCGGGGCGCGGGCGGTATCGGTGGCGCTGCGGACCACCGGTCACGCCTGATCCGGTCCGGCCAGGGCGGCGGCCAGCGTCTCCGGTGTCCAGTGGCCGGCCGCGCCGGGGCGGCCGGCGAGATACTCCGACACCCGCGGCAGCGACCAGCCGTGGGCCGCGCGCAGGCCGATCGCGATATGGCGGAGATAGGCCGGGGCGGGCGGGTTTCCGGGGAGTGCGCGCCGATCCCAGGGCGCGGTGAAGGTCAGGACGGGGATGCCTTCGAATGCTCCCGGGCAGACCACGGTTTCGTAGCGTCCGGGCCCCAGCCGGCAACGACCGCCGCGCAGGGCCGCGGTGAGATCCGGATCCGCTCCGGGCGACCGGTACATCTCCAGCGCGAGCAGATCCGCGAATTGGGCGCGGGTCAGCAGATAGGCATGGACCGGGGTACCGGCGGGAGTATCGGGGTCGTAGAAAGCGCGGCCGCCGGTCCAGATCGCTGATTCCGTGGCGAAATAGAGCAATCCGGGCAGGGTGAGGCCGATCGACCGCGTGGGCGGGGTCCGGTCCCGCAACCCACGCCGGGTGCGCGCCCGGCCGGTGCCCTCGCCGGTCCCGGCCGTGCGGAGATGTGGTGCCGGCGGCCGGCCCGCGGCGTCCGCCGGGGCGACGCCGTCGAAATAGCAGCGCAGCCGCTCGGGATCGGCGTTGGAACCGTACGCCGCGTACCACACCCGTTCCGGATCCGCCTCGACCCCGGATATGCCCCGGATGCGCGCCCGTTCGCCGTAGGAGGGCATGGCCTCCCCACCCGCGCCGGAATCGGGCCGCATCGACCCGGCTCAGATCTTGCGGATCACCGTGACGACCTTGCCGAGAATGCGCGCGTCGTTACCGGGGATCGGCTCGAAAAGCGGATTGTGCGGCATCAGCCAGACGTCGTTGCCGCTGCGCTTGAAGGTTTTCACCGTGGCCTCGCCGTCCAGCATGGCCGCCACGATATCGCCGTTGTCCGCGACGTTCTGCTGGCGCACGACCACCCAGTCGCCGTCGCAGATCGCGGCGTCGACCATCGATTCGCCGACCACCTTCAACAGGAAGAGGGAACCGTCACCGACGAGTTCGCGCGGAAGCGGGAACACATCCTCCACCGCCTGTTCGGCCAGAATCGGGCCACCGGCGGCGATTCGCCCGAGCACCGGCACGTAGGTGGGGATGGGCTGATCGGTCTCGGGGGCGGTATCGCCGGTGTCGGCGCCGTCGGCGGGCGCCAGTGTGGTGACCGACCGTACCGCTTCGTCCATACCCCGGACATCCACCGCGCGAGGCCGGTTCGGGTCGCGGCGTAGATACCCCTTGCGTTCCAGGGTGCGCAACTGGTGGGCCACCGACGAGGTGGAATTCAGGCCCACCGCGTCGCCGATCTCGCGGATGCTGGGCGGGTAGCCGCGCAGGCTCACCGACGACCGGATGACATCGAGTACCTTGCGCTGGCGCACGGTGAGATCCGCACCGGTCGCCACCGTTTCGGTGCCGGGACCGGCTCCGTCACCCGTATCGTCTGATCGGCTCACCACGTCCGCCTTTCTCGTCGGTATCCGGCCACGCCGCCCGGGCGGTTCGGCCCGTTCACCGAAGTGAAGGGCGTCGTGACCTGCCCTGCCCGAACGTCGTGTCGTGCAGTGAATCTAGTCGGCCGCTCCCGATCTATCAAACATCTGTTCGAGGTATGTCCGGTGTTGCTACTGACATTATCCCGCACGCGTGGTAGAAATCGAACATCAGTTCGTCGAACATTTGATCGAATACCGGGCTCTCGAACCCCCCGGCATCGAAGCCGCCCTTGGTTTCCGCGACCGCCCATTACCGCGACCGACCAGCACGGAGGTCCTACCGATGAACACCGCCACCAGTCCGACCCGCACCGGCACGTGGGAAGACGCCACCGCCCGGGCCGTGCCCGTTCCGATCCCGCCGGGGGAGACCGGAGCGGGCCGTCCGGACGAGGGCGGGCTGCCGGTGCCGGCCCCGCCGCGACACCGCGCCGCCGGCCCCTGCACCGCCGCGGTGCCCGGGGCCACACGGCGGGGTGTCCGGCGGGCCGTCCCACTCCGGGACGGCGCGGCGCGCCGGGGCCCGGCCATCGACCCGCCGGCGCCGTACCCCTCGCCCGAAGAATGGGTGGAGCGGGCCCGGGCCGGGTGGGCCGCCGTCGCCGCCACCGCGGCGATCACCGCGGCGGTGGTCGTGCTCTTCCTCGCGCTGGCCCATCTGCGGGCACCCGAACCGCCGGCGCAGATGCCGGTCCCGTCCGGGATACCGGCCGCGGCGGTGCCGCCGGGAGAGGCCGGCGTACCCGGAGGCCGATGACGTGGCGGCCGCCGCCGCGCCCGGACCAGGGGTGAGGGCAACCACCGCACACCCCGTGCCGGTATCCTCGACGTGTTATGCACAGGAGCCGGCACCCACCGCCGGTTCACCCGGTGCCGGTTCGCCCGGTACCCGCGCTCGCCGGACCCGCGACCGGCGCAGGTTCGGCCGCGAGCGTTCGCAGCGACGAAGGACCCCGGATGCACTGCCCGTACTGCCGACACCCCGACTCGCGGGTCGTCGATTCGCGACTGGCCGACGAGGGCGCCGCCATTCGCCGCAGACGCGCCTGCCCGGAATGCGGGCGCCGCTTCACGACGGTCGAGACGGCCATTCTCTCGGTGGTCAAACGCAGCGGGGTCACCGAAC